>CAVZNE010000239.1:0-5955 GCA_963776445.1 Terriglobales bacterium | reverse complement strand
AAGGAGAACACCGACGTGAGCGCAGAAAAGCCCCAGCAGACCAACCATTCCGTGGTTCGTACTTCCCTTACGGGATACGACCTGCTGCTCAATCCACGGCTCAACAAGGGCACTGCCTTCACGGAAGAAGAACGCGACGAGTTCGCGCTGCACGGTTTGCTGCCGCCGCACATCGGCACCCTGGAAGAGCAGCGCGACCGCCGCAAGAAGGCTCTGGACAATCGCGACACCAGCTTTGGCAAGTACAACCTGATGCGCGACCTGCAAGACACCAATGAGACGCTGTTCTACTCGCTCATCGAGCACCACACCGAGGAGTTGCTGCCCATTGTTTACACGCCCGCGGTGGGCGAGGGCTGCCAGCGCTTCAGCGAGATTTGGCGTCGGCCGCGCGGCCTGTTCATCAGCTATCCCGACCGGCATCGCATCGACCAAATCCTGGCCGACCCGCGCTACGACGACGTGCGCTGCATCGTGGTCAGCGACGGCGAACGCATTCTCGGGCTGGGCGATCAGGGCGCCGGCGGCATGGGCATTCCCATCGGCAAAATGGCGCTCTACACGGCTTTGGCCGGCATTCCGCCCGAGCATTGCCTGCCCATTCTGCTCGACGTGGGCACCGACAACGAAACCCTGCTCAACGATCCGATTTATATCGGATGGGAGAACCATCGGGTTCGCGGCAAGGAGTACGACGACTTTATCGAGGCCTTTGTGAAAGCCGTCATGCGCCGCTGGCCGCATGTTCTGTTGCAGTGGGAAGACTTTGCCGGCGTCAACGCCGCCATCCTGCTGGGACGCTACAGAGACCGCCTCTGCACCTTTAACGACGACATTCAGGGCACGGCCGCCGTGACCACTGCCACGCTGCTGGCCGCGGTGCACGCCACCGGCATTCCGCTCTCTCAGCAAACCATTGCCATGTTCGGCGCGGGCTCCGCAGGCATTGGCATTATCGAGATGCTGGTCGCCGCCATGAAAGAAGAAGGCCTGACCGAAGAGCAGGCCCGGCAGCGCATCTACGCCTTCAATCGATACGGGCTGCTGGTGGAAGGCGGCGAAGGCATTCGAGCCGGCCAACTGCCGCTGGTGCGCAAAAAAGCCGACGTGGAAGGCTGGAAGCTCTCCGGCTCCGGCCCCATCTCTCTGCTCGACGTAGTCCGCAACGCCAAAATCACGGTGCTGGCCGGCGTCTCTGCACAGGCCGGAGCATTCACGGAAGAGATTGTCCGCGAGATGGCCCGCCATACGCCGCGCCCGGTGATCTGCCCGCTCTCCAACCCGACATCCAAGGCCGAGGCCACGCCCGCCGACCTGCTGCGCTGGACCGACGGCCGCGCCCTGGTGGGCACCGGCAGCCCCTTTGCGCCGGTCGAAGTCGACGGCAAGATGGTGCGCATTTCGCAGATCAACAACTCCTACATTTTTCCCGGACTGGCGCTGGGCATTCTGGTTTCCAAGGCGCGCCGCGTCACCGACGCCATGTTCATGGCCGCCGCCCGCACCCTGGCCTCGCTTTCGCCCACGCTCCTGGACAAGAACGCCCCGCTGCTGCCGCCCATCGGCGACTCGCGCAAGGTGGGGCTGATTGTAGGAGAAGCGGTCGCGCGCCAGGCCATTGCCGACGGCGTGGCCGGAGTGGAGGACGCGGAGGCACTGAAGGATCAACTGAGCGCCTACGTGTGGGAACCCGTGTATCTGCCCTATCAGCGCATCGAATAGCCCGCCAAAACTGCGCCCCCCGGATTGCTATAATTCGTTTCCGATCTTTCCGGGGGAAACGCATGCCTGTAATGACGCGCCGCGATCTTCTTGCTTTGCTTTTGGCCGCACCGGCCGCTGGTTCCCTGTTCGGCGAAGACGCTGGAGACTGGGTTTCGCTGTTTGACGGCCATTCGCTCACTGGGTGGAAAGCCAATGAGCATGCGAACGCCTTCAAGGTAGAGAACGGGCAGATTGTGGCCCACGGAGGGCGCGCGCACCTGTTCTACACGGGCACCGGGCTGCACGCCGACTTCAAGAATTTCGAGTTCAGCGCGGAAGTCATGACCCGGCCGGGCGCGGACTCCGGCATCTACTTCCACACCGCGTTCCTGCCCTCCGGCTGGCCGGTGGCGGGCTTTGAAGTGCAGGTGGCCAACACCTGCGCCGGCGAAAACCGCAAGACCGGTTCCCTGTTTGCCGTGCGCAACGTCTACAAGCAGTTTGTCAAAGACAACGAGTGGTTCCGCGTCAATATTTTAGTACGCGGCAAGCAGGTGCAAATCCGCCTGAACGACATGCTGGTGGTGGATTACGTGGAGCCGAACGTGCCCTTCCGCGTCGATCCCCAATTTGAGCGCGTGCTCAACCACGGCACCTTTGCGCTGCAAGCGCACGGCCCGCAGAGCACCACGTATTTCAGGAACCTGCGCGTCCGTCCGCTGCCCGAAAGCGCCGCGCAACTGTCCGACGAAGAGCCCCATGTGGACGAGCTTTACCGCGACATCATGCGGCTGGGCGAGAAGAACTTCCCCGTAGTGGACTATCACGTCCACCTGAAGGGCGGGCTGACCCTGGAACAGGCGCTGGCTAACTCCCGCCGCCTGGGCATCAACTACGGCATCGCCATCAACTGCGGCCTGGGATTCCCGGTGCACAGCGACGACAGCGTGCGCGAATACCTGGCCACCATGAAAGGCCAGCCCTGCTACGTGGCGCTGCAAGGCGAAGGGCGCGAGTGGATGACGCTGACCTCGCCCGAGTCCATTGCCGCCTTCGACTACTGCTTTACCGACGCCATGACCTTCACCGACGACCACGGCAAGCGCATGCGCATCTGGCTGCCGGAAGAGATCGGCGTGATTCCCGACGCACAGGAATTCATGGAGATGTATGTCAAGCGCATCGTGGGCGTGATGCATGAGCCGATCGACATCTACGCCAATGCGACTTTTCTGCCGGACCAGATTGGTTCGCAGTACGACAAGCTGTGGACGCCCGCGCGCATGGCCAAGGTAATCGACGCGGCGATTGAGAACGGCGTGGCCATCGAGATCAACGCCCGCCGCAGTATTCCCAGCCCCAAGTTCATCAAGACCGCCAAGGCCGCGGGCGCCAAGTTCTCGTTTGGCACCAACAACGCCGAGGCCAGCCTGGGCGCGCTGGAATATCCCATCCAGATGGTGAAGGAGTGCGGGCTGGTGTGGCAGGACATCTTCGTTCCCAAGCCGGATGGGCAGAAACCGATCCAGACAAAGAAATGAGGCCATTCTCTGCGGAGATTGGCCCCGGTTGGCACTCTTTATGCAGAATCGCAAAAATACCTGCAATAAAATCCCAGCCCCGGCGTTTTTCCGCATGCGGAGAACCTACAATCGATAAGGATTTTACGCGGGTCTTGGTCATGCACGTGCTGCTGGTGGGGCGTCGCTTTTTCGGCCTCTTTTTCTTCTTTCTCCTTCTACCGTCCGGCCATGCCGAGCCGGCCGCCCCTCCGCATCCGCAGCCTCTTTCCATTTACATTGTGCGCACCGGCGAGCAGTTGCAGACGCCGCATGTGCTGACCTACCGCCTGGTGGAGTATGCCCAGATGCGCGGCCGCTGGATCGCGCCCGACGTCGGCTACTACGATGCGGGGCACGGGAACGATCGCCAGTGGTTTGCCGGGGCGGGTCCGGAGGTGATCCGCCGGGAGCATGTCACCTGGACGCAGGAACTGTATTTCTCGCAGGAAACCGGTTCGGCGGCGCACGGCCAGCGCACCCTGTGGATTTGGCCGGTGCTGGACCTGCGCTTTACGCCGCGGCTGACCAGCCAGACCACCCTGATTGACACCGTGCCGCTGAACCAGGCTGCCCGGTGGGGCTTTGAGGTGGATCGCTCGAAACTGGAGTATGCCCTGCGGCCGCACTGGCAGGCGGGGGCCGGCTACAGCGGCTCAATCTGCGCGGAAAACTCGTGGCAGAACAAGCCTTTTTTGACGACCACGGTGACCAACCGGGCCGGGGCGTGGGAGTTCTGGCTGCAACGCATGCCGGGCGGCGCGCAAATCCAGTTGCGGTATCTGCGGGTGCATCCGGGGTTGTGAGTTTGTGCTTTACCCCAGCACTGCCGACAAGAGCAGTGTCATACCCAGGCCGGCCACGGAGAGGATCGTCTCCAGCACCGTCCAGGTGGACAGGGTTTCTTTCAAATCCAGCTTGAAGAAGGACTGGATCATCCAGAAGCCGGGATCGTTGACGTGCGAGAGGATGATGGAGCCGGTGCCGGTGGCCAGCACCAGCAGCTCGGGACGCACGCCCATCGGCCCGACCATGGGCGCCAGCACCGCCGAGGCCACGGCCATGGCCACGGTGGACGAGCCCATGGCGACGCGCACCACGGCGGCCAGCAGCCAGGCCAGCAGCAACGGCGGCATGTGCGCTCCCAGGGCCAGGCTGACCGTGGACTGAGCCGCTCCCGAGTCGCGAAGAATGCCGCTGAGACCTCCGGCGGCGGCCAGAATCACCAGCACTCCGGCGATAGGCTCAAAGGATTCTCCGGTGAGCTTGCGGAGCAGTTCCGCGCCGTGATGCTGCCCGGTCTGGATGCGGCTGCCGAGGGTGACCAGGGCGGCCAGCACGCCGATCAGCAGGGCCACTTCGGCGCTGCCGGTAAAGTGCAGAATCTGGTTCAACAAGCTGCCGGGGGCGGAGAGCGAATCGGCCCAACTGCCCAGGAAGATCAGCACCACCGGAAGAAGGATGGCCGACGCGGCGCGGAAAGGGCCGGCGGGGGCGGGGATGGCGTGGGATTCTGCTTTCCCCGGTCTCAAAGGCGAGACCGGGGGCACCCGGGCATCATTTCCGACATGAGTAGCGGAATCGTTTAGGCTTGCGGCTTCCACGGCTTCGGCTGCGAGTTCGGCGTCGGCGAAGAGGATGGAGCCTTCTTCGGCGGACTCGCCGCGGGCTTTGCGCTTGCGCCACTGGCGGGTCAGAAACCAGCTCAGGGCCGGTCCGGCGAGGGCGGCGGCGGGCAACCCGGCCATCATGCCCCACAGCATGGTGCGGCCCAGGTCGGCATGGAACTGGGTGGCGGCCAGCATGGCGGCCGGATGGGGCGGAAAAACGGCATGGACGATGGAAAGCCCGGCCAGCACCGGCAGGGCGACAAGAATGGGCGGACGCCCGCTGCGCAAGGCGGCCGCGGCCACAATGGGCAGCAGCAGCACCAGGCCCACCTCAAAAAAGACCGGCATGCCGACCAGGATGCCCAACGCCATGAGCGCCCAGGGCAGGCCCTTGGGGCCGCAGTTGTCCACCAGAATCTTGCCCAGAGCCGTTGCGCCGCCGGAAGCGGAAACCAGCCGGCCCAGCACCGCGCCCAGGCCAAGAACAATGGCGATGTGCCCCATCAGGTTGCCGACGCCGCCGGTAAACGACAGCGGAACCTGCTTGAGCGGCATGCCCGAGGCCACGCCCAGCCCCAGCGCGGCCAGGGCCAGGGCCAGCGCCGGATGCAGTTTGACCTTTGCAATCAACAGCAGGAGCAGCAATACCGTTCCCGCGGCGCAGGCCAGCAGGAACCAGTCATGAGGAGTTGCGGGGGCCAGGTTCACCGGCAAATTATTCCACATGACCGTGATCCCGCGCTCGGACCCCGTGCTGTGCGCGGCGGCACACTTTTTGCTTGCGCACCTCTGCTACCATAAGGACGATTGCAGTTCCTGCCGCCCGCAAGGCTGAATTCCAGCCCCTTGGGGCCAGAGCGCACAGGCGGCCGGAGTACATCCAGAAGGAGAAACTTCTATGCCTCTAGTCTCCACGCGGCAACTACTCGACGAGGCCGCCAAGGGCGGTTACGGCGTCGGCGCATTCAACGTTAACGATATGGAACAGATCCAGGCCATCATGGAGGCCGCGAAGGAAACCAATTCGCCGGTCATCATCCAGGCCAGCCGGGGCGCTCGCGCCTTCGCGCAGGATAATTACC
>CAVZNE010000238.1:0-3391 GCA_963776445.1 Terriglobales bacterium | reverse complement strand
CTTTTTGCCGCACACGTTTCGTTACGTATTGCTGTAAACCTTATCGAACTTGTGAGTAACTGCTTTGATATCTTCATGTTGACACAGAAATGGCTGAAAAAAGAAAAATTGCTCGAAACGGTCCTATCGAACCCGAAGACGGATGGGCTAACCATCTTCCTTCGATTATAAAAAACCCTTCGACCTTCTTGCGAAAATCGAAGGGTCTCTAAATTGGTGGACCCGGGGAGAATCGAACTCCCGTCCGAAAGCAATCCACAGCGAGAATCTACAATGCGTAGTTCGAGGTTTAGATTGGGTTTGCGACGACAGGATTGAGGAACGCTTGACACCTACGCAGGTAGAAATCCCCCAGTGGACAGCCCAGGAGTTTGAGCGGCTGGTTCTCGATAGCAATCCCAAGGTCGCGGTGTTTGACTGCGACGGAACGCTGTGGAGCGGCGACTCGGGCTATGGCTTTATGACCTGGTCCCTGGAACAGGGCCTGGTTTCGCGCTCAACAATCGACTGGATCGATACACGCTACCGGGCCTACGAGGCCGGCCGGGTAAGCGAATTGGCGATCTGCGGCGACATGGTGCAGATCTACGCAGGTTTGCGCGACCAGGAACTGCGCGCCGCTGCCGCGCATTATGTTCGCGAGTTCGTGCATCCCCGCGTATTTCCAGAGATGGCCTCTCTGCTGGGCACTCTGCGCCACGCCGGCGTTGAGCTCTGGGCGGTAAGCTCCACCAACCGCTGGGTGATTGCCGAGGGAGTTCGCGAATTCGGGATCCCCGAAGAGCGCGTGCTGGCCGCGGAGGTTCGCCTCGACGGGTGCATGATTACCGGCGAACTTGTGGATGTGCCGACCGGCGAGGGCAAGGCGGTTACGCTCAAGCGGGTGGGGCTGGACGTCCCCGATGCGGTTTTTGGCAACTCCATTCACGACCTGGCCATGCTGAAGATGGCGCGCCATGCTTTTCCGGTGAACCCGTCTCCCTCGCTGATTGCTGCGGCGGCCAAAAACGGCTGGGGCTACTTCAGGCCGCAAGCCGCCGAAGGCGCGCAGGCAGCGGTCGCTGGGGAATAGAACAGAGATCAGGGTTCAGAGATCAGCGAAGGCGCGGTTTCAGACGAATCGGCCCATCCTGAGAGCTAAGTCGTTCCTGTGCAATTATGGGGCGATTTTGACCGCACCAAACAGGGAAGAGGACCTTTCGGGTCTGCATCCCTTTTGGTGCGTTTACACTGAAGATGTGGAACAGGCCCAGTCAAATCCCAACTCCAGGCCCGCCGGTCCGGCGCTCCGCTTTGTCGTAGCGGCGCTGATTGTGCGCGGCGGCGAAGTGCTGATCGGCCAGCGCCGCCCGGATCAGCCGATGGCGCTGCAGTGGGAGTTCCCGGGCGGAAAGATTGAAGCCGGCGAAACCCCGGAGCAGGCGCTGGCCCGCGAGTTGGACGAAGAAGTCGGCATTCACGCCACGATCGGCCCGCGCGTCACCCGCATCCGCCACAACTACCGCCATGGCGGCGCGGTGGATTTGCAGTTTTTTGCGGTCCACGAGTTCTCCGGCGAACTCGTCAACCACATCTACCATCAGTTGCGCTGGGTCAAGCTCGAAGACCTGCCAGGCTATGACTTTCTGGCTGCCGACCGCGGATTGATCCGGGATCTGGCGGCGGGAAAGCTGCTCTAGACGCCTGCCGTGAGGCTGAACGCCTTCGGACCTATCCGCCTGTTTTCTGATGATCTCCGAGAGTGGCGGATTGCTGCCTGCGGAGGTTCGCAGCTTTTCGTATCCGCGTTCTCGCCCAACGATAGTGGCTGCTTGTCTGGGCCGCGATCCACCTCGACAGCGGCCAAACGCGCAGCCACGGATAGAGTCCTTTGCGAAAGAGCTTCTCCTCAGAAAGCGACCGTGTCAGCGCGAGCATCTTCGCGTACTCCGCTTCGAACTCCGCGAGGATGACCTCGTATCTCTCGTGTTTCCACTTCTGATAGATGCGCTCATTCAGAGCGGGCGTTTGCGTCCATTTCAGGTCTTCGGCGGGAGTGCGCGGGGTTTCGCCCTGCAAGCCCTGTCGGTACCAGCCGAGGAACATCTTCTTCCATTCGACCAGGTGAGCCATGACGTCTTTGGTGGACCATTGGTGACATACACCCGGAATCTCGATTTCCTGCGCGTCGAGCCCTGCGAGGCACCGCTTCAACAAGCGGTACTCGGTCTCCATGGCATCGAGGAGTTCTTTTTTGGTTTTGGCAATCGGCATGAGAGGTCTCCCTTTTTGAGCGGTGAGAGCCCTTGGTTCGGTCGGCACCCCAGCGATGCGATGAGGCGAAGTGAGCAGAATGCCAGTTGCGCCGCCAATCCGATTGTAGGCCGTCCTCGGGAGTGTGCAAGCGGATCGAAGCAAGTGGTTTCCTGTCTTTTTTGAGAAGAGGCGAATATGTGGAACGACCGGCGCCTGAGCAAAAACATTCTTGACCTGCGTTACGTTACGCATTACGATTATTCATGATTCAATCGTTCCGCCACAAGGGGCTGAAACGCCTCTATGAGGATGACGACCCGCGCGGCGTTGCTGCGGAGCATTTGATCAAACTGCGCAACATCCTTGCACGGCTGGATGCAGCCAGTTCAGCCGAGGATATGAATCTTCCAGGATTCAACCTGCACGCGCTGAAAGGCGAATTGCACGGTTACCTGGCGGTCACGGTTCGAGCCAATTGGCGAGTGACCTTTCGCTTCGTCGAGGGACATGCGGTTGAAGTCGATTATCTCGATTACCACTAAGGAGGTTTCCCCATGCCGATGAAGAACCCGCCTCATCCCGGCACCGTTGTTCTTTGCGAGTGCATCGAGCCGCTCGGCCTCACGATTACGCAAGTCGCGAAGGCCCTGGGCGTCACACGCACTACGCTCTCCGAATTGGTGAACGGCAGGCGCGGTATCTCGCCGGAGATGGCCATCCGCCTCTCTCAGGTGTTTGGCGGCAGCGCGGAAAGCTGGATTACGCAGCAGGCACAGTACGATCTTGCAAAGATTCCCGCGGGGCGCATTCAGCTCAAGCGGTTGGCTGTGGCCTAGCCAAATGCGGTAGTGCAGACGCCTTCGGCGGAGCACCCAGCATAATCACTTCCTCAGAGCGCAAGGCAACCATGGCGTAGGTACGGCCTTGATCGTCACTGAACTCGACTTCGGCCACGGAGGGTGTGAGCAGTTCGACGACAGTTCCAACCTGACCGCGAATAAGCCCCTTTTCGGGCATATCTTCGAGCACTGCGACTTCGGAAAGAAGTTCCATCAGCCCTTCCTAGTCCATCGTAAGCAGCCTAATGCCCAGGCATCAGGCCCCACAGCATGACCATGGTCATGCCGATCACGATGAGGCTTGTGCCCCCAGGCAA
>CAVZNE010000237.1:0-7713 GCA_963776445.1 Terriglobales bacterium | reverse complement strand
TTTGCCCTTGCACACTTCTTCGACTTAACTCTACAGTATTGCTGACTTTCAAGAATCCCTACGCGGATTCGTGGAATGTCGCTGTACAGCAGGGGCTGCCCTTCGATATGTCGCTCCAGGTTGCCTATGTGGCCAATCACGGAACGGATATGTCCGTCTCGCAGAATATCAACCTGCCCAGCACTTATGGCGGCGGCGCGAGTTCCGATCCCGAGTATGCCAACTTCGGACGCACCGCGGCCACCAACCAATACTTCCTCGCCTACTCCTCGAATTACGAGTCGCTGCAAGTGCAGTTGACAAAGCGCGCCTCGCACGGGCTCACCTTTACCTCCGCGTTCACCTGGGGCAAGGCGCTGACCTATTCCACCGGCGGAGACGACGACGGAACTCTCATGTTCTTCATCAACCAGCACAGAAACTATGCTCCGGCGGACTTCGACCGGAAATTCAACTACGAGCAGACCTTCACCTATGCGCTGCCCTTCGGCCGCGGACACCAGCTCCTGAACTCCACGGTTGGAGATGCTGTTCTCGGTGGCTGGAAGCTGTCCGGCATCGTCTCTGCTGTCTCCGGTCTGCCCTTCACCGTCACCGCCAGCGGCGGCTCACTGAACACGCCCGGCACGCAGCAAACCGCAACCCTCACCGGAAGCTTCAAGAAACTCGGAGCTATCGGGAGCACCTCGCCATGGTTTGACCCCACCGTCTTCTCTCAACCTGCCGGCTGCACAGGCCAGTCGCCCTGCACCAGCCCAGTTCTGGGCAACACGGGCAGAAACCAGTTCCGCGGCCCCGGCTATGTACAGGACAATGTTTCTCTCTTCAAGAAGTTCCCTGTGTTCCGTGAGACTGCGCTCGAAGTCCGCGTGGATGCCTTCCAGTTGAGCAACACGCCTCAATTTGGACTTCCCAACAGTACCGGCCCCAATGGCGCATCCGGCTTCGGCACCATCACAAGCACCCTCGGCAGCGGCCAGGGCAGCGTGAATGGCGTCGGCGGCGGCCGCACTCTGCAGGGATCGGCCAAGTTCAATTTCTAAAGCCAACTCCACCAACTGCAACCTGACTGGCCGGCCACACGCATCAAGCGTGTGGCCGGCACAAACCTCAAGATGTAACTGAATTCCTGACCGCTGTTTAACTTCAAGCATAATAAGGAGCAAAATGAAAGGCTTTACCAGACGGAGCTTTGTTGCAGCAGCAGGAATAGCCACGGCGGCCCTTGCTGCGCGCCCACTCTTCGGTTCGGCCGGAGGATCAAAGTCGGCCTTCAAGATTGCCGTCATCAACGATGAGATCTCGCAGGACTTCGATCACGCCTGCTATGTAGCCTCGCACGATTTTGAAATGAACTGGATCGAACTTCGTTCCATGTGGGGCAAGAACATCGTGGAACTTAGTCAGGCGCAGATAGACGAAGCGCAGAAGATACTGGCCAAATACAATATGCAGGCCACGGACATTGCCAGTCCGCTGTTCAAGACCGACTGGCCGGGCGCTCCGAAGTCCCCGTATAGCTCCAGGGAAGATATGCATGGAGCCGCAGAGGCTGAGTTCAAGAAACAGGATGAGATCCTGGAGCAGTCCATCTCTCTGGCCAAACAATTCAAGACGGGCAAGGTTCGCTGCTTTGACTTCTGGCGGATCGAGGATGTAGCCCCTCATCGTGCGGCCATCGATGAGAAGCTCCGCACGGCAGCGGAGACCGCCGGAAAGCAGGGAATCCTGCTCCTGCTTGAAAATGAGTTTGCCTGCAACACCGCGACCGGACGCGAGGCCGCACGCACCATGAACGCCATCAAGACGCCGCACCTGGCGCTCAACTGGGACCCCGCCAATGCCGTGATGCGTGGCGAGCTTGACGCTTTTCCAACAGCATGGGACCTGATTCCCAAGAATCGCATTCACCACTGCCACGTCAAGAATGCCATCAAGGGCACAGACGGCAAGATCGAGTGGGCGCCGGTCGACAAGGGATACGTTGACTGGGTTGCGCAGTTCCGCGCGTTGCAGAAAATGGGTTATCGCGAAGTGGTGAGCCTGGAGACGCACTGGCATGGCGGCGGTACGCCCGAGCAGTCCACGCGCATCAGTTGGGCAGGCATGAAAAAGTGCCTCCAGGATTCGGGAACTTACTAGCCAGGCAAAAGGATGCCTCGCAGTTTATATCAACAGATGAATCGCGCAGACCCTTGTTGGTTTGCTGGAGAATTTGAATGCTTACTCGACGTGAATTTCTCGATACACTCGCTGTTGGAGCGGCAGGTCTGGCTATCGGATCGACGGCCAAGAGTTATGGACAGATCCTCGGCTCCAATGATCGAGTCAATTTTGCCGTGATTGGGCTCAACAGCCGCGCCTATGCGCACCTCAACGCAATCAAGGCAAACAAGGATGCCGCGCGCATTACGCATGTCTGCGATGTGGACAGTGCCATTCTGAAGAAGTTTGCCGGCGCAGTGGAGAGAGAGTTGGGTTATGCGCCCGCCATGGACAAGGACTTCCGCACCGTCTTGCAGCAAAAGGATGTGGACGCGATTACCATCGCCACTCCCGACCACTGGCACGCTCCCATGGCCATCGCCGGGCTTGAGGCCGGAAAGCACGTCTATGTAGAAAAGCCGTGCAGCCACAATCCCGCTGAGGGCGTAATGCTGGTTGAGGCGCAAAAGAAGTATGGGAAACTCGCGCAGATGGGCAACCAGAGGCGTTCCGATCCCAAGGTCAATGAGGCTGTCGACAAGATTCACAACGGTCTGATCGGAAAACCCTACTTCGCCAAAGCCTGGTACGCCAACGTCAGAAAATCCATCGGTGTTGGCAAGGTCGTCGCGGTGCCGCCGACGCTCGATTGGGATTTGTGGCAGGGGCCGGCCCCGCGCAGGCCCTACAAGGACAATCTTCACCCGTATAACTGGCACTGGTTCAAGATCTACGGAACCGGGGAGACCTTGAACAACGGCACCCATGAAGTGGATGTCTGCCGCTGGGCGCTTGGCGTCGATTTCCCAGAGCGGATTACATCGTCCGGCGGCAGATACCACTTCAAGGACGACTGGGAATTCTATGACACCCTGGTCACCAATTTTGACTACGGCGACAGGATGATCAGCTGGGAAGGCAGATGCTGCGAGGGGATGAAGCTCTATAACCGTGACCGCGGATCGGTCATCATGGGCACCACGGGTTCGGTGATCATCGATCCCGGCGGCTACGAGGTTTACGACCTCAAGGGCGTAAAGACCAGTGAGAGCAAGGTAGGCAAAGCCTCTTCTTCGGGCGACCTGCGCGGCTTCGACTCCATGACCGACGCGCACTTTGCGAACTTCATCGCCGCCATCCGCAAGGGAGATCAACTCAATTCTCCCGTCTCCACAGGCAATGTCGCTGTCACCATGCTGCAACTCTCCAACATCGCCTGGGAAGTCAATCATGAACTGAAGCTTGATACGAAAGACGGAAAGATCCAGAATGACCAGGAAGCCATGAAGTTGTGGGGACGCGAGTACGAGAAGGGCTGGGCGCCGCATCTCTAAGAGCAGCCTCTTGTCAGGCAGGCAGCTACAGTTTGGCAGCCTGCCTGATTCTTACGTACATGCATCCTCCTGTCGCAGGAACGCAAGGATGGATCATCCAGAAGAATAGTGAACAGAGAACCGTTTCAAGCAGTATTCGAGGAGTCTCGCATCATGAATTCAACCTTCTCTCGGCGTAATTTTGTTCAGTACAGCGCAGCTTTTGCCGCCGCCTGTGCCGCATCGAAAGCGATCCCATCTTTCGCGCAGGCATCGCCGGCGGGCGCAAAGTTATCGCAAGCCAGCACCAAGCCGTCCCCTGTTCAATTGGGCCTGGCCACCTTCACCTTCCGCAACTTCACGCGCGCGCAGATGATCGGATATCTGAAGCAGCTCAACGTCTCTACGATCAATGTCAAGGACATCAAAGACCATCTTCCCGCGGATCCGCAACTGGAAGCCAAGGCTCTGGAAGACTACGCTGCCGCGGGCATCAAGCTTCATGCCGCCGGGGCCATCTACTTTGCCAAGGACGAAGACGCCGATATCCGCAACAAGTTCGAGTACTGCAAGCGGGCCGGTATTCCCGTGATTGTCGCCGGCGATCCGACACCGGAGACGCTTCCCCGCATCGAGAAGTTTGTGAAGGAATACGACATCCGGATTGCCATCCACAATCATGGTCCGGAGGATAAGTTGTGGCCCTCGCCGCTCGATGTGTTCAAGTCGCTGAAAGGAACGGACCCCCGCATCGGCTGCTGCATCGATATCGGCCACACGGTGCGGGCCGGCACGGATGTGGTCAAGGCGATTCACGAGATTGGTCCGCGTCTGTTCAATATGCACGCCAAGGACCTGACCAGTTTTCAAAGCAAGGAGAGCCAGGTCGCAGTCGGCGAGGGAATCATGCCCATGCGGGATATCTTCGAGGCCCTCATCGCCATCAAATACAAGGGGTTCGTGGACCTCGAATACGAGATCCATGGCGACGATCCCATGCCCGGCGTCATCGCCAGTTTCGCCTACATGCGTGGCGTTCTGGCCGGCATGGGTTACGCGAACCTCGCGTGAGCCTCAAGGATTTGGGCAGTCGCTGCGTATAACTACACCGCGACTGCCTTATAACAACTAACCACGTCTGCGCATCCTCGTGGATATGCTTTGAGAGCACAGGGCGCAAGCCTTGCGGGATGAGTGTACTCAAAACAAGTTCAGTATTTTGATCGTCCAGTAATGAGATGTGTTTGTGGTCAAGCCGGGCAGCGAGCAGACATTGTTGCCGTCGAACTCAAGAGGCCCCCGCCATGTTGATCCATGAAGATCGTTTGTTTCCCGCCGAGCCCAGTGCCTGCAAGATCACCAGGTCGCTGTATGCGCAGGTTAAAGACCTGCCGATCGTTAGCCCGCACGGGCACACGCAGGCGTCGTGGTTTGTGAAGAACGAGCCATTCCTGGACCCGGCCACCCTGTTTGTGCAGCCCGATCACTATGTGTACCGGATGCTCTACAGCCAGGGCGTCTCTCTCGATGAACTGGAGATTGGCCAGCCGGTGATCAAGGACCCGCGCCGCGTGTGGCGGATCTTCGCCAGCCATTATCATCTGTTTCGCGGTACGCCGACGCGCATGTGGCTGGATTTCTCTTTCCAGGAATTGTTCGGCATGGAGGAGCGGCTTTCGGACAAGACAGCCGACCTGTATTTCGACGTCATCTCCGAAAAGTTGAAGACGCCGGAATTTCTGCCTCGCGCGCTGTATGAGCGTTTCAACATCGAAGTGCTGAGCACAACCGAATCGCCGCTGGATTCGCTGGCCGATCATCAGGCCGTCCGCGATTCGAACTGGAAGGCGAGGATTGTGCCTGCTTTCCGCCCTGACCCGGTGGTTGATCCGGAGTTCGACGGATTCGCAGAGGGCATTGCCACGCTGGGAGAGCAAACCGGTGAAGACACGTCCATTTGGACTGGCTACCTGGCCGCCTTGCGCAAGGCGCGGCTGCGCTTCAAAGCGCTGGGCTGCACTTCGACCGACAGTGGACACCCCACCGCGCAAACTGCGGACCTTCCTCTGGCCGAGGCTGCGGAGCTGTTCCGTTGCGTGCTTGGCGGCAATGCCGGCCCGCAGAAGGCAGAGCTTTTCCGTGCCCAGATGCTGACCGAGATGGCGCAGATGAGCCTGGAAGACGGCCTGGTCATGCAGATTCACCCCGGCAGCATGCGCAACCACAACCGCAAGATTTTCGAGAAGTATGGCCGTGACATGGGCGCCGATATACCCAGCCCAACCAACTACGTCAGCGCTCTGCGTCCCTTGCTGGACCGCTTCGGCAACGAGCGCGACCTCACCATCATTCTGTTCACTCTGGACGAGACGGCCTACAGCCGCGAACTGGCGCCGCTGGCCGGGCATTATCCATGCCTGCGCTTGGGTCCGGCATGGTGGTTCCATGACAGTCCCGAAGGCATGATGCGTTATCGCGAACAGACAACGGAGACGGCGGGATTCTACAATACGGTCGGTTTCAACGACGATACCCGCGCCTTCCTGTCCATTCCCGCGCGGCACGACGTGGCGCGGCGCATTGATTGCGCCTTTCTGGCCCGGCTTGTGACCGAGCACAGGCTGGGCGAAGACGAAGCGCTTGAAGTTGCGCACGAACTCACGTACGGATTGGTCAAGAAGGCATACCGGCTCTAGGTTTCCCAGCCGGTCAATGCAGATTCGAAGTTGCAGGACAAAACGGAGAGATCATGAGCAATAACATTTTCAGTCTTGAAGGTAAAGTAGCCGTTGTGATTGGTGGAACCTCGGGCATCGGACTCGCGCTGAGCCTGGGCCTGGCCGATGCCGGCGCCGATGTTGTGGCCTCGGCGCGCCGTCAGCAGCAGGTGGATGAGACCGCCGCCGCCATTGAAGCCAAGGGCCGCAAGACCTTGCGCCTGGCCTCCGACGTGAGCGATCGCGCTTCGTTGGAAAAGCTGCTGGCCGCGACGCTGGAGAAATTCGGCAAGGTCGACATCCTCGTCAACTGCGCCGGCAAGATCAAGCGCACGCCCACGCTGACGCAGCCGGAAGAAGAGTGGACCGACATTGTGAACACCAACCTGACCGGCACACTGCGTGGCTGCCAGATCTTCGGCAAATCGATGCTGGAGCGCGGCTTCGGCCGCATCATCAACATCTCTTCGCTGAACGCATTTGCGGCGCTGACGGAAGTGGCCGCCTACGCAGCCAGCAAGGCCGGCGTGGCTTCGCTGACCCGCTCGCTGGCGGTGGAGTGGTCGAAGAAAGGCGTTACGGTCAACGCCGTTGCCCCCGGCGTCTTCCGCACCGCTCTGAATGCCGACCTGCTGGATAACTCGCCGCGCGGCAAGGAGTTGCTGATGCGCACGCCCATGGGCCGCTTCGGCAAGACCGAAGAGGTGGTGGGAGCCGTCCTCTATCTGGCCTCCGATGCTTCGTCGTTCGTGACCGGGCAGACCATCGTGGTCGATGGCGGATTCCTGGCCAGCGGCGTCAACCAGTAACTTCCGTGCCAAATAACCAGAACCTTCCGCGCCAAAGGTTGATGACTCTGGAAACAGAGTAGCGAAAGGATTTGGCAACATGAAGAACATGACGAGCGCGGGGCTCCTGGCAACTGGAGCACTGGCAGTGTTTGCAGTTGCGACGTGCTTTGCTGCTCCAGCAGACACAAAGCCAGCGTCCACTGCGCCCGCCATCATGCCGCGGCTTGGCACAATCGACGAACGCCCTTAGTCCTTCAACATCGAGATGGTGGAAGTGACCGGCGGAAGATTCTGGAATTGGACAGCAGACAGCTCCACGCGTAACTCGGAACCGTCTACGTCGAAGAGACGACGCGCATCGAAGGCGAAAAGACCGTGGGCCTGAAGGCGCAGACGCACTTCTGGGGCTACTCGCTGAAGCTGCCCACGCACGACAGCGAGAACGTGAGCGTGAAGATCGACGACGCGGTCGACAAGAGCGACGACTCGCAGGATGTGGGTCCGCTGCAAGCCACGCGCGCCTGGATTACGCAAGCGGAAAACAACGTGATCGACCGGCTGGTGGAAGCCGGCCTGGTGGCTCCGTTGAACCCCGGCGGCTACGAGAACAAGGTGCTGGACCAGATCGTGATCAACCTGGTGGTGCCCAACAACCTGGCGTTTACCGACCAGATCCACACGCGATAC
>CAVZNE010000236.1:0-8892 GCA_963776445.1 Terriglobales bacterium | reverse complement strand
ACGCATCGTGATAAACCGACCTGAACGCCATGGAAGAGCAGATCCGGCAGCTCCTCGCCAACCGTTGAGCGAATTTGTGTTGGCGATGTTGATTCCATGACGAACCAGGTACGGCAGCCGCGTCGCCGCCGTTGGAGAAAGCCCCAGCGCGCGGATAATCGAAATTGTGGACAGCACGCGCAATCTTCCGCTCTTGAAGGACTACCAGGCGTACCTGCGCGTGGAAAAGGGCCTGCGTCCGCTTACCTGCGAAGCCTACGATAGCGACCTCAAAACCTTTGCCGAGTTTATTGAGAGCCGGCACGGCGTATTGCTCACGGCGGCGCAGCAGGATGTAGCGGCCTTTCTTGAGAACCTGCGCGCCCACGATATCGATTCGCGCTCCTCGGCCCGCAAGCTGAGCTGCCTGCGCGGCTTCTACAAGTGGCTTCTGCTCGACCGCCGCATCCATCACGACCCAACGGTCAATATTGAATCGCCCAAGGCCTGGAAGGTGCTGCCCAAGTCGCTGGCCGAGCCGGAAGTGAACGAGATGCTGGAGCGGGCCGGCATGGCCGCCTCCCATCCCCAGGCCCAGGCCACAGCCTTGCGCGACCGCGCCATTCTGGAGCTGCTTTATGCCGGCGGGTTGCGCGTCTCCGAGGTTACGGCGCTCTCTACCAGCGATCTGGCCCTGGACCTGGGCCGCGTGCAGGTGCGCGGCAAAGGCGACAAGGAACGCATTGTGCCGCTGGGCCGCACCGCTCTTGAGGCTCTTGAGACCTATCTGCGCGAGGGCCGCCCGCACCTGGCGCGCATCAGTTCGTCGCGCAGATCCGGCGCAGAGCGGCAAGATGCGGCCTGCCTGTTTCTCTCCCTGCGCGGCATGCCTCTTACCCGGCAATGGGTCTGGCACCTGGTCAAGATGGCCAACAACGACGCCAGTCCTCATCGGCTGCGTCACAGTTGCGCCACCCACATGGTGGAGCACGGAGCCGACCTGCGCAGCGTGCAACTGCTGCTGGGCCACGCCGACATTTCCACCACCCAGGTTTACACCCACCTGGCCCTGGGCCGATTGAAGGATGTGTATCGCAACTGCCATCCGCGCGGCAAACAGCGCGTGCCGGCTGAGGAACCGCCTCAAGCTGTGAGCGATCCGCGCGGCGGGCTGCATCTGGTTCCCAGCGCCAAGGCGAGTGAGGAGACAGCATGAGCGCATCCGCCGTTCCCGTCGTCGCTCCCTTGCTCCCTGTTCTGGTGGAAGAGTATCTGCGCATGCTGGCCAATGAGCGCGGCGCATCGGCTCACACGCTGCGCGCCTACCAGCGCGAATTGCACAACTTTGCGGCCTTCATCGCCGGGCACTACGGCGCGGAGCAACGTGTGGACTGCATCGAGCACACCCACATTCGCGTCTATCTGGGCACGCTTTACGATCGCGGACTCTCCAAGGCTTCGGCGGCGCGGGCGCTGGCCGCCATTCGCGGCTGGTTCAAGTGGGTGGCGCGCGCCGGTTACGTGGAACAGAATGTTGCCTCTCTGGTGGCCACGCCGCGCCTGCCCAAACACCTGCCACGCGTGCCTTCCATCGAGCAGATGAACCGCGTGGTCGATTCGGTGGGCGAAGACGCCGCCAGTTGGCCGGCCCGCGACAAGGCCATTCTTGAAATGCTCTACGGCTGCGGCATTCGTAACGCGGAGCTGACCGGGCTGAACCTGAAAGACATTCACTGGGCCAACGAGGCCATCCTGGTGCGCGGCAAAGGGAGCAAGGAGCGCTATGTTCCGTTGGGCGACGCCGCGACCCAGGCTTTGCGTGCCTATCTTGCCGAGCGGGATGCGCTGCTGGCCGCCGCCGGCAGCAACAAGACCGCCAGGACGCCGGCCCTGTTCGTGAATATGCAACTGCGCGGGCTGAGCAAGCCCGGTGGCGAGGCGCGCCTGACCACCCGCAGCGTGGGCCGCATCGTCAAGCGCATCGCCATTTTGCGCGGTCTCTCTTCCGAGGTCCATCCGCACACCTTGCGCCATGCCTTCGGAACTCATTTACTCGAAGAAGGCGCCGACCTGCGCGCCATCCAGGAACTGCTCGGCCACGAGCGCCTCTCCACCACGCAGCGCTACACCCAGCTCACCACCGCGCAGTTGACCCAGGTCTACGACAACACCCATCCACGCGCAAAGTAACTGCGCACGAAATATGCCCCCTTCGGTCTGTTCGAGTTATGTTGCAACCGTCGCCGATGTGTTGACCGGCTCACCGCAAAGCCTTTAGCATGGGCCGGGGTGTTATATGCGTAGAAGTAATCGTTTTCTGCTCCTTGCCTTTGCGCTGCTTCCGGCCATGCTTCTCAGTCAGGTCCAGCAGAATGCCGCGGTGATCTCCGTCGATGCCGCGCACCCAGGAGCCGCCATCTCCCCCGCCATGTTCGGCATCTTTTTTGAAGACATCAACTTCGGCGCAGACGGCGGACTCTATCCGGAACTGGTCAAGAACCGCTCGTTCGAATTTCAGGAACCGCTCATCGGCTGGCATGAAGTAATGGCCTTCAGCCAGAGGGGAATCGAGCAACCCAAAGGCGAACTCAGTGTCCGTACCGAGGACCCGCTCAACCCGGACAATCCGCACTATCTCAGGGCGCGCGTCTACGAGCCGGGATACGGTTTCTACAACACCGGCTTTCGCGGAATGGGGATCGAAGGCGGCGCGGAATACCGCTTCTCCGCTTCGATCCGCAGCCACGGACCAAAGGCCATCCGTTTTACGGTCACCGATGAGAAAGGCCACGAAATCGCGAGCGGCGAGATCGAAGGAATCGGCGACCAGTGGAAGCGCTATGAGACCGTCATCAAGGCCAGTGCGACCGAGCCGCACGCGCAGTTGAATCTGTTCATCGACGAGCCGGGTTCCATCGATTTCGACATGGTCTCGCTGTTCCCGGTAGACACCTGGGGCCACCGTCAGAATGGGTTGCGCAAGGATCTGGTGCAGTTGCTCGCCGATATGCACCCCGGCTTCCTTCGCTTTCCCGGAGGCTGCATCGTCGAAGGCCGCCAGTTGGTGACGCGCTATCGCTGGAAGACCACCGTGGGCGAGATCGCGCAGCGGAAAACCATCATCAATCGCTGGAACACCGAATTCGAAAAAAGGTCGGCATTCGATTACTTCCAGTCTTTCGGCTTGGGCTTTTATGAATACTTCCAGTTGGCCGAAGACATCGGCGCAGCGCCGCTGCCCATCCTGAATTGCGGCATGGCCTGCCAGTTCAACTCCAGCGAGACGGCCGCGCTCGATCAGCTCGACGAATATGTGCAGGACGCGCTCGACCTGATCGAATTTGCCAACGGCCCGGTTACCTCGCCGTGGGGCAAGCTGCGCGCACAGATGGGGCATCCCGCGCCGTTCCACCTCACCATGCTCGGGGTCGGCAACGAGCAATGGGGACCGCGCTACGTGGATCGCTACAAGATATTTGACGCTGCCTTGAAAGCCAGGTATCCCGAGGTGAAGCTGGTGGTCAGCGCCGGACCTTCTCCCGATGGACTGTTGTTCGACGAAAGCTGGGCCACCTGGCGGAAGCTCCACGCAGACATCGTGGACGAACACTACTATATGAGCCCCGAGTGGTTCCTCGCGAACTCCGGGCGATATGACCACTACGACCGGTCGGGACCAAAGGTCTTCGCGGGCGAGTATGCCGCGCAAACCGTCATGTCGACCAGCTCTGAAAACCGCAACAACTGGAAGGCTGCGATCTCCGAAGCCGCTTTCATGACCGGCCTGGAGCGCAACGGTGATGTGGTGCGCATGGCGTCCTATGCGCCGTTGCTGGCGCATGCCGATGCATGGCAGTGGAAGCCGGATGCGATCTGGTTCGATAACCTGCGTTCGTTCGGCACGCCGAATTACTACGTTCAGAAGGTATTCGCCAGCAACACGGGAACGCGCATCATGCCGGTAACGCCGCAGGCCGAGGGCGGCCTTTACACCAGCGCCTCGCTCGACGAGCGTACCCATGAACTGATCGTGAAAGCCATCAATGACTCGCCCACTTCGAGGGCGGCGGAGATCCGTTTGAACGGCATGAATCCGGTTGGTACAGCCAAGGTTACGACTTTGGAAAGCGCTGACTTGGCCGCGGAAAACAGCTTCGATCATCCGACGGCAGTGACGCCCGTTTCATCGATCCTTGAGGTCAAATCGGGAACCATTCCGGTGCAGTTGCGCCCCTACTCGTTGACGGTATATCGCATCCCTGTTCAGTAGTTCAAACCTGGACGCCCCAGGTCCCTATTTTGGGACCTTGGAAAGCATGAACTCAAGGCACGAAATCATGCGATCAGAGACCTGGGGCGGGACAGAACGAAGCCCGCTTCAGAGAAACAGCGATAGTTCCCTACTCCTGGCTTCTGTTACTTCTTGGACGTGGCCAGCATCTTCAGAACTTCCTCGGCCGCGGGCGCGGAAGACGCCGGATTCTGTCCGGTGATCAGGTTGCCGTCCACCTGCACAAACGGACCCCAATCGGAGCCCTTGGCGTACAAACCGCCCAGCCGCTTCAGTTCGTCTTCGACCAGGAACGGGACCACCTTGATCAGTTGTACGGCTTCTTCCTCGGTGTCGGAGAATCCGGTCACACGCTTGCCTTTCACCAGCGGCGCTCCGTCCGGGGTTTTTGTGTGGCGCAGCACGCCGGGAGCGTGGCACACCAGCGCAACCGGCTTGCCCGCCGCATGGGCCGCGTCAATCAGCGCGATGGAGTTCTTGTCTCCCTCCAGGTCCCACAGGGGACCGTGTCCGCCCGGATAGAAGACGGCGTCGAAATCCTTGGCGTTCACCTCGGAGAGCTTCAGCGTGACGGCCAGCGCATGCTGCCCTGGGGCGTCGTGTTTGAAGCGCTCCGTATCCCTGGTCTGCGCGCTGGGGTCGTCGCTCACCGGATCGAGCGGTGGCTGCCCGCCGTGCGGAGAGGCCAAGGTGATTTTGGCTCCGGCATCGCGGAAAACGTAGTACGGCGCGGCGAATTCCTCCAGCCAGAATCCGGTCTTTTTGCCTGTATTGCCCAGCTTGCTATGAGAAGTCAGAACCATCAGAATCTTCATTGCTTTTCTTCCTCTGTGCGTCAGTCAATTGCTTCACGGCTGTAATTGGATTGAGAGCTTGTGCGGCATCCATCGCGCCGTCGTTATTTAGAAGGTTGCGTCCGCTACACGGACCACGAGTTTGCCGAAGTTCTTGCCCTCGAGCAGCCCCATGAATGCGGTGGGCGCCTGTTCCAGGCCTTCCACGACATCCTCGCGGTACTTGATCTTTCCCGCCGCCAACCATGCGCCCATCTGCTTCTGGAATTCGGGAAAGCGCGGTCCGTAATCGTCGAAGATGATAAAGCCCTGCAGGCGCACGCGCTTCTTCAGGAAGGTGCCCATCAACTGGGCGCTGCGATCCGGTCCCTGGGGCAGTGCAGTGTCGTTGTAGTGGGAGATCATCCCGCACAGAGGAATGCGCGCGCGCGTGTTCAGCAGCGGCAGTACTGCGTCAAAGACCACGCCACCCACGCTTTCAAAATAGACGTCGATGCCCTTGGGGCAGGCCTTGGCCAGCAGTTCCTTCAACGCCGGATCGCGATGGTCGAGGCACACGTCAAAGCCCAGATCCTCGACGGCAGAACGGCATTTTACCGCGCCGCCGGCTACGCCCACCACGCGACAGCCTTTCAGTTTGGCAATCTGGCCCACCACCGATCCCACGGCGCCAGTGGCCGCGCCCACCACCACGGTCTCGCCGGCCTGGGGCTGGCCAATGTCCAGCAATCCCATGTAGGCGGTGAAGCCGGGCATGCCCAGCACGCCCAGTGCATGCGAAGGATGCTCCAGTTGTGCGCCCAGATTGAAGACCCCCTTGCCGTCGGAAAGCGCATAGTCCTGCCAGCCATTCTGGCTCAGTACCCAGTCGCCTACGGCAAAGTCGGGGTTTTGCGACTGCTCAACCCGGCTAACGGTCGAACCCACCATCACGCTGCCGACTTCCACCGGCGGAGCGTACGAAGGAGCGTCGCTCATCCGGCCGCGCATGTAGGGGTCCAGAGACAGGTAGACCGTGCGCAGCAGTAACTGCCCATGGGCTGGGACGGGGATTGCTTGTGTCTCCAAGCGGAAATTACTGGGGGCTGGCGCACCAATGGGCCGGGAGGCCAGGACGATACGGCGATTTGCGGAATTGCTTGCGTTCGACATATCCTTTCGAGCAAATCAGCAGCCAACAAGATTCACCATTTTTTAAAGGGCGACTTTCGGGCATGAAAAAGCCGGATAAGGGAAGCGAATAACCGCCTCTCTTACCCGACTTAGCCGGACTGCAAAACCGGTTCTAGAAGCTGACCTTCCGCTGTGGGAACCAGGTGAGCTGGATGTTGGTGGTGGTCACGGTCTGCTGGCCGGGAAGGTAGATGGGAGCCTTCCAGTGCTCAAAGGTGAAGCTGCCGTTGATCTCGAAATCCTTGCCGAGGCGCTTGACTGCCTGGAAGCTGATGTCGTTCAGCGTGGTTCCGCCGGGGATAAAGTCCTTGGCCGCTTTCTGATTGCGCACGCCCACCTGCAGCCACTCGTTGCCGCTCAGGTGGTAGGCGATCCAGCCCTGGCCGCCTTTGTCCTCGCGCCCGATCCAGTCGCCAAACAGCGCGCCCTTGTTGGTGTAGCCCTGTCTCTGCACTCCCTCAAAATACATGAACTGGCCATAAAGGCTGTTCGTGATGGGCGGATCGGTCGACACAGCTTCGGCGCGCAGGTCCAGTTTGGGAATGCCGGGCACATGGGACAGGTAGATGCCGGGCCGCCACGAGGCGCGCCGGGGAGCGTCGATGGGAGAAACATCGTCGTGCACCTCCGAGTCCGAATAGAGCGTGAGCCAGTTGCGGACGAAGGGAAGGCGGTAAGAAAAATCGAATGCGCCGAAGCGGGCGCCGGGATCGTTGCGGCTGAACTTCACCGCGGCGTCGGGTGCGGACAGGCTGAAGAAACTCTTCAGAAAGCTGTGGATCGTGATCGGCACGTGGCCCTTGCCTCCCCAGATCACGGTGCGCTCGAAGCCAAACTCAAGGTTTTCGGTGGGGCGGAAGCTGATCTTCTCCACATGGGCCCACGGGTCATTGGGATAAGTGTGGCCCTTGAGTGATCCAACCAGGAACTCATAGCGGAAGGGCCCGGTAATCCGCGACAGCAGCGGAACCTGCAGCGGTTCGATGCGGTTGATCTTGAAGGCGTAGATGTTCTCGGCGTTGTTGGAGTAAGCCATGGCTCCGCCCTGGCCTGGTCCCAGCCATTCGTCCTGTTTGCCGAAGGAAAAGACATGGTTGAGCAATTGGGCCGAAGCGTAAGCCTCAACCACCCGTCCGTTGGTGGCTGTGCCGATGGGGCCTGCCGGAATGGTGGCCTGCTGGTTGTAGGGGATCGGGTTGGTCGTGTTGAAGAAGTAGGTCGTGCCGTCCATTGCGGCGAGCGCATTGGCCAGGCTGACCGAGTAGCCATTCCCCGACGGCGCTCCCTGGAATTCGCCGCGCACGTAGAGCAGGAACCGGCCCGCGGATGCGTACCCGCTGGCGCCGGAGTAGTTGTTGAATCCGTTCTCGTAGGGGCGGCCGTAGTCGTTGATAATCGTCGATCCCAAATGATAGCTGTCGCGCAGAGGCGTGCCGCTGATGCCGCGCGTCACGGAATAGACCGACTCGACGCGTGTGTTGCCCTTGTGCGTCAGGCAGGGGCCTTGCGTGTCCTCCCGCAACAGGTGGGTCAGAGCAGCGTGAAGATCTTGCGCCTCGCCTACAGTGGGCTCATTGTAAGTCTCTGCGTCCTCAATGCGGGCTCCGGCGTCCTCCAGCATGTGGCCCAAACTGGCGCGTGTCCACGGGCGCATGCCGAGAAAGACATTGTCCACATAACCCATCGAATAAAGCCGCAGCACCGCCGGATAGACCCAACTGTCCACCGGAATGTAAGGCGAGCCCAGCGCGGATGGCTGGCACACCGTCGCAACAGGGTTGGAGCCGCGCCCTGCGCCTTCAGGCGCTCCGGGCTGTTCGGCCGCGAGCGAGTTGGCGGTCACAAGAGAAAGCCCTGCCAACACCGTCGAGCATTGGAAAACAAGACCTATGGCCACACGTCTGCTCACATTCATACCCCCACTTTATCACCAGGTGATTTCAGGTAGATGAGTCAATTACATGCACGGATGCAAAAAACAAGGACTTGGACTCTGTTCGGGTCGCCTGGAGTTACCGTTTTCACCCCCCGATACAAGGCGAGTTTTGGGCTGCATCGAGACCGGCGTCCAACTCCTTGCTGAACCCGAGGGTAACCTGCCGCTTGAATTCCTGGCTGAACAGCCCCTTGCCGGACAGGTACTTCTCCATATTCAGGATAGGGTCGTCAGCCTCCCGCCGCTCCACTTCTTCCGGTAGTGGAACCACTTCGTGGCGGCCGGACAAGGGCCAGGTCCTGCACTCGATCAGCGTTGGGCCGTGGCCCATGCGGGCGTGGGCCATGGCTTCCGAGGCTACGCGATAGACGGCGACCACGTCGTTGCCGTCCACGGTAATGGCAGGGAACCCGCCGGGTTGGGCCTGGGGCGGGAGTTCCTCGAACCCGGCTGGCGGCGTCAGGCCTTCTGGCTCGCTGCGCATGCCGCTCTGGCAAACGAAAAGAACAGGGAGATTCTCGATGCCGGCAAAGTTCAGCGCCTCATCCCAGGACTGGGGCAAAAAGGGCCCGTCGCCGGAAAGGACCACGGCGATCTTGCCGTTCTTCTCTCTTGCGTTGAACCGGGCCGCTTCCATGGCGTGAGGAACTTGCTCAGGGCCATCGGCGCCGGCAAGCAGATTGCGGAACAGCTTGTCCAGCGCAATGCCCTTGAGGAAC
>CAVZNE010000235.1:0-6399 GCA_963776445.1 Terriglobales bacterium | reverse complement strand
ACAGTTACTGTTGCCCTTGGACCCTGAAGCCAGCACTGTGAAACGCACCATGCTTTGAGGATACAGCCAATGGCGGTGCGGGGTTTGCACAGCCGCGGAAGTCTGCTATGTGTCCAGCAGGTTGGCCGGGATTTCAATGGAGACCAGCGTACCCCGGCCGGGGCTGCTGACCACATCGAACCGCGCTTCTGCGCCGTAGAGCACTTCAAGCCGCTCGCGCACGTTCTTCATGCCGATGCCCGCGCCGGTGCGGCGCAGCGAAGTGGCGGGCCGGGGGCTGACGCCTACGCCGTCGTCGGCCACCTCGATCAGCACGCGATCCCCTTGAAGACTGCTGCGCAAGGTGACCGTGCCGCCATGGATGCGCGGCTCCAGCCCGTGCTTGATGCTGTTCTCAATCAGCGGCTGGAGCAGGATGCTGGGCACCAGAACGGCCAGGGTGCGCGGATCGATCTCCTTGACCACGCGCAGCTTGTCTGCGCCGAAACGCACCACCTCGATGTCCAGATAGTCGTCGGTAAAGCTGAGTTCCTCGCTCAACGGGACGTAGCTGTCGTGATCCTTGAGCAGCGCGCGCAGGATGTTGGCCAGCTTGACGGTCATTTGGCGGGCCAGTTCGGGCTTCATGCGCACCAGCGAGGCGATGGAGTTGAGCGTGTTGAACAGGAAGTGGGGGTTGATCTGGCGCTGCAGGGCGTCGAGCCGGGCCTCAAGCAGCAAACGCTTCTGCTCTTCGAGCTTGATCTCCAGGCGCAGCGCGTTCCATACCTTGAGGGAGATGCCCACCACCATGGGCGCGCACAGCCAGACCAGAACCTGAATCCACAAGACGCCGCTATCCAGGGCAAACAGACGGCGCGGCCCGGTGCGATGGGGAAGATTGCGCGCAATCCATTCGTGGCACATTTCCATGGCGGCAATGATGAACAGCAGCAGGATCTGGCGGTCGATGCGCGGCTTGCGCAGGTTGCGGCGCACCCAGCGGTAAAGGCTGAGGTCGATGAGCGGCGAAAACGACCAGATCTCGTCGGTCTCAACAAAACGGCCCAGCAGGCCCGCCGCCAGGCCTAGGGCGGCGTTGAAAGGCAAGGCCAGATATTCGTGGTGCCAGACTGCCGGCGCCGACAGCGCAATGCCGCCCACCATGGCCCAGAACGGCCCCACCAGCAGGCCCAGCAAAACAACGGTTTCAAAGGAGATATCGGCGGCCAGAAAGTTTGGGACCCTGATCCGCACCCATACGCCGAGGGTGAGCGGGACCAGGAAGAAGGCCAGCAAGGACGCGGTCTCGCGGTGGCGGCGATGCTCGGCAAACAACAGGCGCTGGAAGGTGCGCGAGCGGGCCAGCGCGCTGGCCACCGCGGCGGCCACGCCCAGCTTGACCAGCAGCGTGATGAGAATCAGTTCGTTATCCGGCACGCATTCACTGTACCGCACCGACAGGGGTCAGAGAGCAGAGATCAGAGAACAGAGATCAAGGGACAGAGATCAGGACAACGAGCGCACCAAGTAGAATGGGAGTATGGGATTTGAAAGCGTGAAGAAAATGGCCGAAGCGGACTTCCCCACCCGCTGGGGAGCCTTCCGCATCCTGGGTTTTGAGGGTGTGCTGGCCGAGCCGCGAACCGACTGCGAACCGACCGGGCAACCCGGCCAAACGGTCGAGGGATTGGTCGCTGTTGTGATGGGCGACATTCATTCGACGCCGCCGGTGGTGCGCATCCACTCGCAATGCCTGACCGGCGACGTGTTTGGCTCACTGCGCTGCGACTGCCGATTGCAATTCGAACTGGCCATGCGCCGCATTGCGGCGGAGGGCGCGGGCATCATGCTCTATGAGCAACAGGAGGGGCGCGGCATTGGCCTGATGGCCAAGCTGAAAGCCTACGAGTTGCAGGATCAGGGCATGGACACGGTGGAGGCCAACGTGGAACTGGGCTACGCCGCCGACTGCCGCGAGTACGAACTGCCCGCCGAGGTGCTGAAACTGCTGGGCGTCTCCCAGGTCCGGCTGATTACCAACAATCCGGAGAAGGTGGCCGCACTGGAGTCCGCTGGCATCGCCGTGGTGGAGCGCGTCTCCGCCGAGGTTGAGCCGCAGGAGAGCTTCGAGAAGTACCTGCGCACCAAGCACGAAAAGATGGGGCACATTCAGGACTCGCTGGACGGCAACGAGTAGACCGGCCGACGAAAGCCGCACATAGACGCTGCCTGGCTGAAGAATTATCTTTCCGCTTTGGCCAGCAGCATCCGGGCGCGTTTCCTTACCCGTTCCATGACGCCCGTATCCTTCGCCAGCCGCTCCAGGATGCCCTGAATCACGCAAACCTGCTGGACGCGGCCATCGTTTGCTGCTTCCTGCAAATACTCCATCTCCCGGTCGAGTCCCAGGCGGTCATGCGCCAGCAGCATCTCCAGGCGAGCGCCTTCCAGAATGGTTCCAGCCACGGCCACCAGGGAGTCCCCCAGCGCCTGCATCTCCTTGTCTCTGGAATAGTTGAATTCGCAGACGCCGTGGCCCTCAGGCCCGCTGTACGTGAGCTTCTTCCATCCCTGAAAGGCGACCTTGAGGTGGCTTTCGCACTCGACGCCGGACCATTTGTGCTGTTGCGCGGTTTGAAAGACACGCCGCGCAAACTCCGGACTCAAACGGATATCGCGATCCACACTGGGCGCTTCCATCTCCTGCGAGACCGCGGCCGGCGCGGTGTTTCGCTGCGACCGAAAATGGCCGCTCCCGTCCGGGTGAAGGATCAGCGTCCAGTGCGGAGAAGCCAAGCCGGGATTGGAGAAATCGACCTGGAAGACGGGACCGGCTTCGCTCAGCGCCGGCAGCGCACAGATCGCCACTGCCAGTGCAAGAAGAGAGGCTGTCGTCAGAATCGGTTTCATCGCGGCGCCCCTTGCAGGCTAAGCGTCTGCGCGGTATGAATGTGGCAGATGGCGATGGCCAGGGCGTCGGCCACATCCGCGGGCTCCGGGATTTCAGTGAGTTCCAGCAGGCGCGCCACCATGAACTGGACCTGCTCTTTTTTCGCCAGCCCATAACCCACCACGCTGGACTTGATCTTGAGCGGCGCATACTCGGCCACCGGCAAACCCTGGCAGGCCGCGGACAACAGCGCAACTCCCCGCACCTGGCCCAACTTGAGCGCCGACTTGGCGTTCACGGAGTAGAAGACCTCTTCGATGGCCACCACATCCGGCTGCCATAGCTCCAATTGCGCCGACAGTTCCCGGAAGACCTGTTCCAGGCGCTGGGCCGTGGTTTTGCTTTTGACCAGGCGAATGGCACCCTTGGCCTTGCAGATGAGGCGCGGCTGCCGTCCGGTGTCGTCTGACTCCACAACCCCAAAGCCGGTAATCTCTGTGCCGCAATCGATTCCAAAAACCCGCATGGGCCTGAGTTTATCGCACCCATGGTAGTGGCGGCACGCCGCGCCGTCTGCGCCCAAACATAACAACGGCCTGAGCGTTCTGCTCAGGCCGTCGCCGGTGAACTGCGGGTATTGGACTAAGGCCATCGCGCTGCCGCGATTGCCCGGCATCTTCACTTACGCGACCTTCCCAGGAGTGATTGCTCTGTGGCGATACCCGGAAGCCGGGCTCCTGCGGCGACGAAGCTGAGTCGCTGTATGGAAAAATCGCCAACCTGCATATCGGGTCGAGGGACCGCACTACAAGTGAATATGCTGTAAGTCCCATGCGGTAAATTCTTTTCCGCTGGGGCAAATCCGGGGTCTGGGGCGCGATGCCCTAGGCCTCAGTCACCTCACGTACGAAAGTGCTCGAAGAATATCGCTGCATCTTTTGGACCTACCTCCTTTCCCGTGTGCGGTTAATCTAGATCGTCCGCCGCAGCGCGTCAAGAGATTATTTTCACGCGACCGTAACGTCGCTTGCCTCTGTTCCATTTTGATCACTCGCTGCGCGCAGTTCGTTTTTTGCCTGCGACTACCAACTGTGCAGCCACTCTTCGTCGCGACCGATGCGGACGGGTGTATTGAAGAGCTCACTCAGGCGCGCCTCGGTCAGCAGTTCCTGGCGCGGGCCATCGGCCACAATGCGCCCGCCGCGCATCAGAAGGATGCGCTGAATCTCGGGCAGAATATCGCCCAGATGATGGGTCACGAGGATGAGGCCGGTACCCTGCGCAGCCAGGCCTCGCAAGGACTCGCGCAGTTCGCGCTGCGCGGCCAGGTCGAGTGCGTTCGATGGCTCGTCGAGCAGCAGTTGACGCGGACGATGCACCAGCGCGCGGGCAATGAGGATGCGCCGCTTTTCTCCGGCCGACATCTGGCCCACAAACTGTTCGGCCAGATGCAGAGCCTGCATGCGCTCTAGCGCTTCGACCGCGCGGCTGCGCATTTCATCGGTCACAATGAGGTTGGGCCACAAGGTGGAGGCCGAAAAGAAACCGGCGATCACCGCATCCAGGCCGGTCGTAATCGCGGTGCGACGGCCCGGCAACTCCGCGCCCATGGAGCCCGCGCCCACCACGCCGAAGCGCTGGCGCAACTGGGTCAGGTCCCAGCGCTCGCGGCCAAAGATGCGCACCTGCATGCCGGGCTGGACGATGGGATAGATCTGGCAGGTCATGGCCAGAATCAAGGTGGACTTGCCGCAGCCATTGGGCCCCAGAATCGCCACGTGCTCTCCGGCGCCGATGTGCAGGTTTACGTCGTGCAGCACCACGCGCTCGCCGCGCGCCACATTCACGTTGCGCAGTTCAATAAAATCTTCCTGGCTGGTTTCCATTGTGCCTTTCCTGTCCGAATAATCGCGGCCCATCGTATTGCCTGCTGCTTCCAGCTTAACGGTTCCAGGTTCGCGCACATCGATGGGATGCGGCGCTCGCCCACCTGCTAAATTAGAGGGGTTAACGACTATGAGCGATCTCTCCCAAATTCTCATCCCCAAGGGCTTCCGATTCGGCGCGTGCAAGGCAGGGCTTAAAGCCAGCGGCCGCACCGACTTTGCCCTGATTGTGGCCGATGCGCCAGCCAGCGCCGCCGCCGTGTTCACCGCCAACCGCGTCACCGCCGCGCCCCTCGCCGTGGACAAAGAGCATCTGCGCGCCACCGGAGGCCGGGTGCGCGTTGCGGCCATCAACGCCGGCAACGCCAATTGCGCCAACGGACAGGCAGGCCTGGACGCCGCCCGCGCCACCTGCGCGGCAGCCGCCGCAATCTTCGCCTGCCCGCCGGAACAGGTCTTCCCTTCCTCCACGGGAGTGATCGGGGTACTGATGCCTGCCGAGAAGCTGATCGCGGCCCTGCCCGGCGTGGCGGCTTCGCTGGGAGACGAGTTCGAACACTTCGAACAGGCAGCGCAGGCGATTCTGACGACCGACACGGAAGAAAAAACCGCCTTCGCGCGTCTGCTCATCGACGGCAAAGAGATCCGAATCGCCGCGTTCTGCAAAGGCTCCGGCATGATTCACCCGCAACTGACGCCGCATGCGACGATGCTGGTCTACCTGCTGACCGATGCGGCCGCAGAGCCCAAGGTGCTGGACGGCTACCTGCAGCAGGCCATTGAAGTGAGCTTCAACCGCATCTCGGTGGACGGCGACACCTCAACCAACGACACGGTGCTGCTGATGGCCTCAGGAGCCAGCGGCGCGAGCGTGGACGCGGGGAACGCGGAGTTCGCGGCGGCATTGACCCAGGTTTGCACTTCGCTGGCGCGGCAGATAGTGGCCGATGGCGAGGGCGTTTCGCATGTGGTGGAGTTGCACATCGAGGGTGCGGCCACGGACGCCGACGCGCTGAAGGCGGCCAAGGCCATTGCGCACTCGCCGCTGGTAAAGACAGCCTGGGCCGGTTGCGACCCCAACTGGGGCCGTCTGATGGCCGCCATTGGCTACTCTGGCGTGGAGATCGACCCGGAGCGCATCGACATCTGGTTTGGCGATTTGAGCATTTGCCGCGACGGAGGCCGCGCACCGGAGTACGACGAAGCAGAAGCCCACGCTTATATCGAGCAGCCTGAGTTCTCCGTCCGCATCGATCTGCACCAGGGCACGGGATCGTGCGTCTTCTGGACCACCGACCTGACCGTCGAGTACATCCACATCAACGCGGACTACTCGACGTAAACCGGCGCGGCGCGTGAAAAGGTAAGGGGACAGCACCCATGAGGAGCAAAACCAAAGAGCCAGGCGAAGGCGCTGAAAATGGTTTTTCGCTGATCTCCGGCGAAAAGCTGCTCGATCTCTACCTGAGCATGCTGAAGTGCCGCATGCTCGAAGAGCGGGTGCGCGACCTCGTCAAGAACAACAAATCTGCCGGGAACGGCTGCGACTCGATGGGCCAGGAGGCTGTAACGGTGGGAGCAGCCATCGATCTGCTCCCGGAAGACACCGTCTGCTCCGCGCAGGGCGACTTGATGGTGAAG
>CAVZNE010000234.1:0-4559 GCA_963776445.1 Terriglobales bacterium | reverse complement strand
GCTGCCAGGCAACAGGTTGAGTCGGCCATCATGGGCACAATGGCCACCGGGCGGCCGCGCAGTTCGGGCCGCGCGTCCTGCTCCACCGAGGCAAAATAGGAGTTCATATCCACGAACAGCCAGTTCATCGCCGTCCCGTCTTCGGGACTCTTGACTGGCTTTTTCCGCGGGCTCAGCGGCTCCGGCTCCAGCGTCTGGAGTTCTTCCGGGGGCTCGCCGGGCACGCTCTCCGGTACCGGATTGGGACCGCTTGCCATCGTGAAATTATTTTCGCCTTTTCTTCCCTTCAAGGCAAGCATAAAACAAGGCATGACGATCGTATTCCGCCGATGCTACACTGGTGGCGCCGGAAGTCCGGCGCTCTGAAAAATCGCGCTCTGGTTGCGCAATTGCGAAGTTTCGGAGGCGACGACATGGTGTCCCTGAATATGCATAGTCTGATTCATTGGTTTGTGATGAATGGAAGCCTGCTCGCCGTCCTTGTGACGGTGGGGGTGGCCATCCTCCTTGTGTGCTGCGTGGGCTGCACCAATTGCCCCTGCCGCAGCAAAGACGACCTCTTCCGTCACCATGAACTGTAAGGCGCTGAGACCTGGCTCTCAGAAGGCCGTACGCACCATCGGACGAATGCGTTGAGGCCATTCCTGGCTTTCTTTGCGCCTCATGGCAAGTACTTGGGACAGGTTAACCACCCGCCGTCGAGTTTCTCCGTTCTCAAGGTAGAAAAAAACCGCCGGGGTGATCACTATGCGGCAGAGTTTTCAGTATTTTCTGGATAGGCTCACCTTGTATGCATAGCCTGCTTCATTGGTTCGCGACAAATGGAAGCCTGCTCGCCGTCCTTGTGACGGTGGGGGTGGCCATCCTCCTTGTGTGCTGCGTGGGCTGCACCAACTGCCCCTGCCGCAGCAAGGATGCCCTGTTTCGCCGCGACGAACTGTAGCGCCCGGCGCGCTGGCTGGCGGACGTTCGTCCGCTGATTGTTGTGTGAACTACAGAGACAAGACACCAGAAACCCGTGTCTATCTGCCACTTAGTAAAATTGGGCCATCCGGCAACCCCTACGGCATATCTTTAACCAAAGTAAGGTCAGACAGCGCATCGCCGCGCAGTATGGCTTCCGCGCGCTCCGAATCGTACTGCTTCTCCCACTTGGCCACAACGATCGTCGCAATCCCATTGCCAATCAGATTGACCATAGACCGCGCCTGCGACATGAAACGGTCCACTCCCAGCAGAATCGCCATGCCCGCCACGGGAATGGTGCCCACCGCGGTCAGTGTCCCGGCCAGCGTGATAAAGCCTCCACCACTTACGGCGGCGGCGCCCTTCGAGTTCAGCATCAGAACAAACAGGATGAAGATTTGCTGCTCCATCGTCAGGTGCGTGTTGGTGGCCTGCGCCACAAACAGGGCGGCAATGCCCAGGTAGATCGAGGTGCCGTCCAGGTTGAAGGAGTAGCCGGAGGGAATCACCAGCCCGGTCACGGCGTTGGAGCAGCCCAGCTTCTCCATCTTGATCAGCATGCGCGGCAGCACCACTTCGGAAGAAGAGGTTCCAAACACGATCAGGATTTCTTCCCGGATATAGACCACAAAGCGCCACAGGTTGATGCCGTTCAGCAGGCAGATGGCGCCCAGCACCACCACCACAAAAACCAGGCTGGTCAGGTAGACGCATAACAGCAGCTTGCCCAGCGCCAGCAGCGTCACCACGCCGTATTTGCCTACCGTGAAGGCCATGGCGCCGGCAATCCCGATCGGCGCCGCCTCCATGATGTAGGCCACCATTTTGTAGCAGACGTTGGATAAGGACTGCGCCCCGCGGATGAGGAACTTGTCGTCGTCCAGCGAGGCCAGCGCCAGGCCGGCCAAAATGGCCAGGAACAGAACCTGCAGGATCTCTCCTTTGGAGAACGCCCCCACAAACGTGTCGGGGACGATGTTCATCAGGAAGTCCACTGCGCCGGTCTGCTTGCCTGCCGCCGCATATTGCGCCACGGCGTTCGCATCCAGGCGGCTGACATCCACGTTCATGCCCCGCCCCGGTTGAAAGATGTTGGCCACCGCCATGCTCATCAGCAATCCGATGGTGGTGACCACCTCAAAGTAGATCAGCGCCTTCAGGCCCATCCGGCCCAGTTTGCGCATATCGCCCACGTTGGCAATGCCCACCACCACGCTGAGAAAAATGATGGGGGCCACGATCATCCGGATCAGCTTGATGAACAGATCGCCGAACGGCCGCAGTTGTTCGCCGAAGTGGGGCCACAGAAAGCCGATGAGGATGCCGGCGGCGAGACCTGCGAGAACGCGAAAGGTGAGAGAACGGTAAAACGGCGGTTTCTTGCCTGTTTGAGTGGACAAAAGGTCTCCTCGCTGCCAGAACATCTTATGCCCTGGGAGACACCGGAAGGAACCCAGGTGGACGGGTATATCTGTTTTGTACTTCCGGGTGGGCGAGCGGCCCCCAATGGGCGCCTTTTTCTTTCCACCTCCCAGGCATTGGGCCCCCATCCTTCGCGTTATTTGCGAAGGGAGGGAAAGCAGTACGTCAATGGGGCCCACCCGCTCTATTCGCCCGGCTTCAGAGACTCCTCAAACTGCGCCAGGATGCGGTGATACAGATGCGTCCGCACCTCCGGCCCGGAGAGGGAATGGGTCTTGCGCGGATAAAGCTGCAAGTCGTAGGGAATCCCGGCCTCGATCAGCTTCTGCACAAACTGGATCGTGTTCTCCATGTGGACGTTGTCGTCGCCGGTTCCATGCACCAGCAGCAGCCGTCCTTTCAGGCGGTCCGCCGTGTTGACCACGGAAAAGTTCCTGTAGCCCGCGGCAAACTCTGCGGGCTGGCTCATGTAGCGCTCGGTATAGGTGGAGTCGTAGTTGCGCCAGTCGGTCACCGGAGCCACTGCCACCCCGGCGCGGAACCGGTCGGAGTGGGTCATTGCAAACAGCGTAAAGCTGCCGCCCCAGCTCCAGCCCCACAGGCCCTGGCGCTTGCTGTCCAGTTGCGGGAACTGGGCCAGCGCCGCGTCCATCACGGTCAACTGATCCTCAAGCTGCACCGGGCCGAAGTTGTGATACGCCGCCTGGGCAAAGTCGCGGCCGCGGTTGGGCGTACCGCGATTGTCGGCGTGGAGCACGGCAAAGCCATGCTGGGCCAGCAATTCGTCGAACAGCAGGCTGTCGCTCCAGCGGTTGGCCACCGTCTGTGCGCCGGGGCCTCCATAGGGATTCACAATCAGGGGTACAGTGGCTGCGCTTCTGGTTCCTGCCGGCAGCAGCAGCGTCGCATAGAGTGTGGTTCCATCGTGGGCCTTGACCGTCAGTTGCTCGGGAGCGCGCAAGTTGTAAGGCTCCAGCGCCTTTGTCTGCCAAAAGGCGGTACACGAGCCGCCTGCCCGGCAAAGGCTCAGGGTGGGCGGGTCCATGCGCGTGGAGTGCTTGTCCACAAACGCTTCGCCGTTGGGGGAGAAGTTGCCGATATGGCTCCCGGCGCCGGTAGTCAGCGGCTTGCGCAGGCCGTCAAAGCCGGCCTGCCAAATCTGCTGCTCCAGCGGGTTGCCCTCATTCGAGGCATAGATGACCTGTTTGCCGGCAGGATCGACGCGCAAAACCTCGCCCACATCGAACGCGCCCGTGGTTAGTTGCCGTTCCAGCTTCACCGCGGAGGCCTGCGGATTGGCCGCGTCGTAGCTGTAGAGATATGGGAGCGAATGAATCCGATGGCGGGGCCCGTTGAACTCAGCCCCAGCAATCTATCCCGCGGGAGAGAGCGCGTCAATTGAATCTTGATCGTTCAGTCAATATTATTTTCGTTTGCAACCAACGCCGGAGGGGTGGAATCAAAGTGCTTATCAGTGCTAGATTGGTGCTCACTTCGGGTGGGACGTTGCTGCTTTCTAACACGGATGCTGCACTTCGCCGCCACTTTCAGGAGTGTCTGGACTTAGAAGGTTACCTTGAGAGGCAACCCTCGCCGGGGCAAAGTTGCTCTTAGCTCGATACGACGGAGCTTTGACGGTTCCCCTCGTGAGTTTCCCTCCCAGCGCAGAGGAATTGCCAAGGATGTTCGGCCTCCAACAGAATCCGCTGCTCATTGTGGAAGACGTCGCGCGACCTCGCACTTTCCTAGGCGCGCATCCTGACGCGCCGGGCTATGACGTGAGCGCAGCCTCCACCGGCGATGAGGCGGTGCGCATGTTCCGCGTCTTCGATCCCACACTGGTGCTGCTGACCGCCGACTCGCGCTCCGTCGATGGTATGGATACCCTCGAACGGCTCAAGCAGATCAGTCCGTCGAGGTCAGCGTGATGATGACCGCCGGCAACTGTGCGCCGGAGCTGATCTTCCGCGCCTCCAAGCTGGGAGCCAACGACTTTCTTTCCAAGCCCATTGAACTGGCCGCACTCGACCAGCGGCTGACCCATCTGCTCGACGGTCTGCGGCTCTCCGGTGAGGTCACGCAGCTGCGCGACCAGGTGCGCCGGCAGCGCGATTTCAGCATGCTCTTCGGGACCTCGCCCAAGATGGAGGACATAAAGCCTATCAAAGTTT
>CAVZNE010000233.1:0-6225 GCA_963776445.1 Terriglobales bacterium | reverse complement strand
GTCGGTCTGGACCTCCATGCGCTTGATGTCTTCCATCTTGTCGCCGGCATCCTTGAGCTCGTCCTCAAAGTGTTCGTAGAAGCCGTTGAGCAGGGTGGTCCACTTCTCTTTGCCCGCTTCGATGTCGTCCAGCTCCTCTTCCAGCTTGGCCGTGTAGGCCGTGTCGAAGATGTAGGGGAAGTTCTTGACCAGCAGGTCGCAGACCACCACGCCGATTTCGGTGGGATAGAAGCGGCCGCGCGATCCGCCGTGCTTGACGACGTATTCGCGGTCCTGGATGGTGCTGATGATCGACGCGTAGGTGGACGGGCGGCCGATGCCGCGCTCTTCCAGTTCCTTGACCAGCGAAGCCTCGTTGTAGCGCGGAGGCGGCTCGGTAAAGTGCTGTTCGGGGTCCAGCTTCTCCAGTTCCAGCGCCTTCACGTTGTCCAGGTTGGGCAGCCGGTTGCCGGACTCGTCGTCGTCCTTCTTGTCCGCCAAAACTTCGTAGACCTTGAGGAAGCCGTCAAAGCGCTGCACCGAACCGCTGAGGCGGAAGTCGTAGGTCTTGCCGGTCTTCGACGAGACGGCGGCAATTTTGGCCGTGGAAACGTCAAAGATCGCGGGCATCATTTGCGAGGCTACAAAGCGCTGCCAGATGAGCCGGTAGAGCTTGAGCTGTTCGTCGCTCAGGTAGCGGGCGATGGAGTCGGGCGTGCGCGTGGCGTCGGTGGGACGAATGGCTTCATGGGCGTCCTGCGCGGCCTTTTTGCCCTTGTAGTGATTGGGTTCCTTGGGCAGGTACTTCTGGCCCAGTTCCTTGCCGATCCAGGCGCGCGCCGCGGCAATCGCATCGGGAGCGATACGCGGCGAATCGGTACGCATGTAGGTGATGAGGCCGACCGGGCCCTCTTCGCCGATGTCGATGCCCTCATAGAGGCGCTGGGCCACGCCCATGGTGCGGCGCACATTGAAGCCCAGCTTGCTGGAGGCGTCGCGCTGCAACTGGCTGGTGATGAACGGCGCCAGCGGCTTGCGCTGCTGCTCCCTCGATTGAACTGAGACCAGCGACCACTTGGCCTTTTCCAAGGCCGCGGTCACTTCTTTCATCGACTTTTCATCGGGCAGCGCGCTCGACAGGAACTGCGCTTTGCCGTCCTTGTCCTGGCCGTTGGGTACGCGAGACGTTTCGCCATCGATGCCAACGAAGCGGGCCTTGAGCTGCTTGTCGGCCTGCTTTTCGGGGTGCAGGAGGGCGTCCAGTGTCCAGTACTCGACCGGCTGGAAGGAGCTGACTTCCCTCTCCCGCTCGACGATGAGGCGCACGGCCACGGTCTGCACGCGGCCGGCGGAAAGGCCGCGGCGCACCTTGTCCCACAGCAGCGGGGAAATCTGGTAGCCGACGAGGCGATCGAGGACGCGGCGCGTCTGCTGCGCGTCGACGAGATCCTGGTCGACGGCGCGCGGATGCTTGAAGGCTTCCTGCACGGCCTTTTTGGTGATCTCGTTGAAGGTGACGCGCTGGATCTTTTTGCGTTCCTTGGCCGAGGTTCCCAGCTGAATGGCCAGATGCGCCGCGATGGCTTCGCCCTCGCGGTCAGGATCGGGCGCCAGGAAGATTTCGTCGGCCTTGAGGGCCAGCTTCTTCAACTGGTCCACAACCTTCTCTTTGCCGGGCGACACGATCAGCGTCGGCTCAAAGGTGCGGTGCTCCAGTTCCACGCCAATATCTTTTTTGGGCAGGTCCATGATGTGACCGACCGATGCCCTTACGTCGAAGCCCTTGCCAAGATATTTCTCGATCGTCTTCGCCTTGGCGGGGGATTCGACGATCACCAGTGATTTGCTCATTGCCATCCTTAATACCAAGACCACTCTACCCTGTCCGGCCTGTTGGACTCGAAAAAAGGGAATTTTGTTTTGTTCGTGACGGTCTGGATTTTGCCTGCGGAGTGGTTCGCTTTCCCCGTCCGGGAAAAAGCACCCGCAAAAGTTGGACGCTACCACGGAACACCGTTGCATTTCCACTCGGAGGGGAACAATGTTCGTCTTTTGTCCCATTTGCGAGTGGGGGAAATGGACGGAAATCGTGGCTTAACTCCAACCGATTGAGTGCGAAACGCAGCTAAGCAAAATAAAATTTGCCATCCTGAGGCAAGAAGTAGTAAATATTACTCCAAGACAAGTGGAGTCGAATCATGCCCGACGTGCAAAAAATCAGCATCGCCCTGACCGGAGAGCAAATTGTCGCCCTCAAGGCCGCCGTGGAAACCGGAGAATACGCCACCACCAGCGAAATCGTCCGCGAGGCGATCCGGGACTGGCAGTTCAAGCGCGAATTGCGGCAGGAAGATCTGAGACGCCTGCGCCAGCTCTGGGATCAGGGCAAGGCCAGCGGAGCCGCCACGAGCGTGGACTTTGATCAGGCACGGCGCGAGGCACGGCAGCGGTTGGCAACGGCCGCAGAGGACGAGGCCCGTGCCAGTTAAGCTTGTCTGGACCCCGCAAGCCCGCGAAGATTTGATCGAGATTTACACCTACATCGGTCTCGACAATCCATCCGCCGCGGAACGCGTCTATGATGCCGTGCAGGCTAAGACCGAGTCCCTCGTCGACTACCCTCGAGTGGGTGCACGGCGTCCTGATATTCGCACCTCTACCCGGATACTGATTGAAGGCCCCTATCTGGTTCTTTATGAAACCCATCCCGATAACGATGAGGTCGGCATCGACGAAGTAGAAATTGTGAGAATCGTGGACGGACGGCGCAACCTGAAGAATCTGTTCTGAGCTTCACGCCTGTACTTCACATGGTCCGCACGTAGTTCTTCCCCGGCAAACAGCGGACACGGCCGGTCATTTCCAGCTCGAAAAGCGCCGTAAAGACCTCGGAGGAGGTCAGTTGCGTTTCGAGCAGATCGAGCAGTTCGTCGATCTGGAGCGACTCGTCGGAGCGCAGCACCTCAAGCACCATGGCCTCCTGGGGCCGCAGCACCGGGTCAGGCAATAGAGATGCGGTGGTCTCCGATTTGGATTCAGCCGGAGCCTCGGCCTCCAGCTCCAGGCGCACCTGCGAGGGCAGGTCTTCCCAGATGTCTTCCCAGGTTGCGGTCAGCTTGGCGCCCTGTTTAATCAGTGTGTTGGGGGTCCACGAGCCCTTGCTGGTCACGTTGCCGGGGACGGCGAACAGGTCGCGGTTCTGCTCCTCGGCGCAGCGGGCGGTGACACGGGTGCCGGAGTTCTCGCTGGCCTCCACAACCAGCACGGCGACACTGAGCCCGCTCAAGATACGGTTGCGGCGGGGAAAGTTCTGCGGCGCGGGAAAGGTGCCCATGGGCATCTCGCTGACGATTGCGCCGCCGGCAGCCAGAATCTCCTCGGCCAGCTTCTTGTTTTCCTTGGGATAGATGACGTCGATGCCGGTTCCCCAGACGGCCACGGTGGGCATGCGCGCGGCCAGTGCGCCCTTGTGGGCGCAGGAGTCGATGCCCCGCGCCATGCCACTGACAATGAGCAGCCGCCGCACGGCCAGGTCGCGGGAGAGCATCTCTGCCATGCCCGAACCGTAGGGGCTAGGGTGCCGCGTGCCGACCACGGCAATGGCCGGGCGGGAGAGCAGGCCGACCGCGCCGCGCACCCAAAGCACCGGGGGCGGATCGTAGATTTCCTTGAGCCGCTCGGGGTACTCCGCACAGCCATAGGTCAGTACGGTTGCGCCCTGCGCCGTGACCAGCGCCCATTCTTCCTCGGCGGCGCGGCGCGCCTTGCCGTCAAAGATGAACTGCGCGGCATGAGCGGGAAAACGCAGGGCTTCCAGTGCAGTTAAAGGCAAGGTAAAGACCAGGCCGGGTGATTCCAGCTCGCGCATGGCATCCAGAATGCGCTTGGGTCCGAGGCCCGGCGAGAGGGCCAGAGCCAGCCAGGCCAGCCGGTCCTCATCCAGCGGAGCGGCGGCGGGCAAGAGCACGTCCTGGGGCAGAGTCGTCACCGCAGGGGCGCTTCCAGACCGGATTTGCACAGGGCGATTTTCCTCACAGGCAACCAGAAGAAGCTTGAAAGAATTTTGGGCAAAATTACCCTCCGCGGAAGCCCGTGTCAAGCCTCTTGCTGTTGGCACAGCGGATGCCCCCGGCATCTTTTCCGGAAAGTTGGTATCCTAGGGGAGGTGAGTTCAATTCAAAATCCCCGACTTCGCATTGCCGCCATTGACTTTCTGAATCCCGCGCCCCTGATGTGGGACTTCGAGCACCCCCCGTTGGATGGCCCTTTGGCCGACCGCTACGAGATCAACCGCATGTTGCCCTCGGAGTGCGCCAGCCGGTTGGCCTCAGGCGCGGCGGACATTGGCCTGGTGCCGATTGCCGCGCTGGCTACCAACCCTGGGCTGCGCATTCTGCCCGGCTGCACCATCGCTTCCAAGGGGCGAGTGCGCTCTCTGCTGCTGGTGCGGCGCGCCAGCCAGCCGCTGCAAGCCCTGCACACCGTGGCCGCCGACAACGCCAGCCGTTCCACACTGGCCTATGCGCACATTCTGTTTCACAAGTGGGGCAACCCGGCCGTTCCCTTCATCCCCATGGTCGCCGACCTGGATTCCATGCTGGAGCGCTTCGACGCCGCCATCCTGATTGGCGACCCGGCCCTGATGGCCCTGGAAGAACGCGCCAACCGCTACGAGCGCACCGGCGAGGACCTGGCCTATCACGACCTGGCCGCGGAGTGGGGCGCGCTGACCGGCCTGCCCTTTGTGTCCGCCGTGTGGGCCATGGCCGGCCGCGGAGCGTTGGACAGGACGGTTGCCAACGACTTCATCCAATCGCGCGACCACGGCCTGGAGAATATCGACACCCTGGTGGCCGAGTGGTCCGGCAAGATTCCCCTCTCGGAGCAGACCATCCGGAACTATCTGACCACCAACATCCACTACACGCTCGACACCGACTGTCTGGAAGGCATGAAGGTCTTCTTCCGCATGGCGGCGGGGTGCGGCGTGCTGCCGGAGTATAACTTCACGGTGAGCGAGTAAGCGGAGTTAGAATTCCCCAATGTGCCGCTGGGTTCAATTCGTTGGGGTGATTCCCTTCATATTGCTGGCCACGAGTGTGTTCTGCTCAGGTCAGAGCTATAGCACCAAAGCACCTGACGGGTCACCCGCAGCAACCATTGCGGATACCTGTGTTTCGAGTCAGTTCTTCAGCTTCACCTATAGCCTGCCTCAGGGGATCTCACTACAGGACCTGTCCTCCGAGCCAAATGGAGGCAGCGATCCAACAGGGAAGAACTTCGTACTTTTCAAGGCTTATCGTGATCGCGATGGTAAACGGGATGTTATTGATGCCGCCGCAGAGGATCGCCGTTCATCGTCCGATCCAAGTGCTGCCAGTTGGATGCGCGCACTCTATCGTTGGAACTCGAAGAGAACCGACGTCCCTTACCAAGGAAATGTTAATTCGATCACAATAGGCCGGCAACAGTTCTCAACGCTACTCTTTCAGCAAACTCGCGACGACGGCGTTATTACCTATGAAGCCGCTTATGCAATCGAAATTCATGGGTATGTCGTCTATTCGGCACCCTCCCAGCCGCCCGAGCCGCCCAACTGGATCCGGTGGAAAGCCTGCGGTATGAATAGGGGAATCGTTAAAGGGGCATTGTTTTAACGCGTACGCCCGAGAGCCGCAAAGCGGCGAAAGAATACAGCCCACAGCGCAAGCTGTGGGAACGAATCGCAGAGATCGTCAAGCCCGGAAGGGGCGAAAGAAAAGTTGTCGTTTGTTTCAAGCCGACGCGCGGTTCAAGCATTTGGTTTTGACTTCGTCGAACTCGCCTTCGCCTTCAACCCCGCCATCGCCAGCCGAATATCGTTAAAGCTGACGTCAACTTCACACGCATCCTTAATCTCCCGCAAACTTTGCATCCCCTTCGCCCGGCAGGCTGCCTCGATCAACGGCCGCGCCCCGGGTGACATCCATTTCTCATCTAACTCCACCCGCCCAGCCTCAATCAGCCCGGCCACCGTTTCCGCCACGGTCGAAATCTCCCGCCCGCGAATCCGCGCAATCTCCTGAATAGTCCGCCCCTCGCGCAGCAATCGCAAAGTCTCCTTCGCGGCTCACTCTGCCGCGATGGAGCTACCCCCTCCGCTCGCGCCCCTGCCGCAAAATTCCGCAAAGCCGCGAGGATGCCAGCGCCATAAATCTCAAGCTTGTGTTCGCCAATCCCGCGCACCCGCATCAACTCCGCCAAAGT
>CAVZNE010000232.1:0-5443 GCA_963776445.1 Terriglobales bacterium | reverse complement strand
GCACCACCAATCCTTTTCAAATGGACAGCAATGTCACGACCGCCGGTGATTTAACCGTCGTCTCCGGTACGTTGACTATCTTACCGAACACTACACCTCCTGCGACTCCCTATCTGTTGACTGTCGGCACTATCAGCGGCGATTTGATTGTGGGCGGCAGTACTACCAACGGTACGTTGATTGCCACCAACGGCAGCATTGCGGCTGACGGCTCGGTGGATATTGACAGCGGCAGTGTCTTGACAGCGCCCAAGGGCGGCGATAGCTTTACCGTGGCGGATAATTTTACCGACAACGGAACGTTCAACAATTCTTCAGGGGCTGTGACCTTTAATACAACGGCCACCAGCATTATCAGCGGGAACACCACATTTTACGATTTTATTTCCACCACCCCCGGTAAAACCATAGAAATTGCTCACCGGAAGTAATCAAACGGTCTCTGATCTTCTGACCCTTTTTGGAGCGCCGGGCAATATGATTACTCTGGAGTCCAATTCGACGACGCCTGGAGCGACATGGAACCTGATTGTGCCCAAAGGCCCGCAAACGGTGGCTGAGGTGAATGTGGAAGGCTCCGATGATACCTCTTCCATCAATACGGTCACTTGCTTGAATTGTACAGATTCCGGTTATAATACAAATTGGATTTTTAGCGCCTTTTCTATTACGGTCCCGGCCAGTGGTACCACCGTCGGACAGACGCCCACGGTTATCGGCCTGGCTCCTCCTAATACCGATGTCGCTATCAAAGATGGGGGCGGAAATTGGGTGGCGACAACCCAGTCGGATGACAATGGCAATTTCCGTGTGGTCGTTGGACAGGACCAGGACAAGTTGTCTGCCATCACTGTCGCCTCCGGCGCGCAGTTGGCCGTAGGGACCAGTGGCAATCCCACCAACAGCCTGACGCCCTATTTGGTATCGACCAGTGTGCCTACACCTGTCCCCGGGCTGACCAACACTGTGACGGTTGTGGCTGCGCCGACGATTAATCAAGTGCCGACGCTCACCTCACCGACCAATGGCGCCTCACTGACCAGCGCTACCCCGTGGTCAGCGACGGCGTGTAATAGGCTGCCGACAGAATGTCGTCGAAACCCACCACAGAGACGTCTCCGGGCACACTGAGGCCCGCTTCCTTCAGGGCGCGGATGGCGCCGATGGCGGCGATGTCGTTGAAGCAGAAGATGGCGGTAAAGTCGCGCGATTTTTCGAGCAGCGCCTTCACCGGCTTGTAGCCGATCTCCGGCGCCATGGGATGCTGCCCGGTTTTCATCGACCAAGCGGCCGTGTCGATGCGGACGACGTGAGCGGGATCCAGTTTAAGGCCCAGTTCGCGCGCCACCTGCTGAATGCTCTCCCAGCGGAACTCGGAATCGGAAATGGCGCGGGGTCCGCGCAGGATGGCAATGCGGCGGTGGCCCAGTTGGTAGAGGTGGGTGAGAGCCAGTTCGACGGCCAGATGATGGTCGAGCACGATGTTGGTCACGTTTGCAACCGCGCTATGCGACGAAAGCGCCACCACCGGAACCGGCACGGCGATGTGGTCCGCGGGCGTGTTCAGCAGCAGAAAGCCGTCCACCGCGCGCTCCACCAGCATGCGCGGGTATTTTTCGATCAGGTCGCGCTTCCAGTCGTGGCAGGCCGTGAAGTAGAAGTAGTGCGCGTCGGTCAATTCCTGGACTACGCCGCTCATGACCTGGGTAAAGTAGCCCTCGCTCAGGTCCGGCGCCAGCACACCCACGCTCATTGAGCGGCTTTGGCGCAGCGATCGCGCAAAGTAGTTGGGCCGGTAGTTGAGCCGGGCGGCCGCTTCCATCACACGGTTGCGGGTCTCCTGCGGAATCGACTTGGCCGAAGGAGAATCGTTCAGCACCAGGGAAACCGTGGTCTGCGAAAGTTCCAGATGCTCGGCCAGCATTCTCAGGTTTACGTGTCCTGGCGGCGTTGTGAGCTTACCCTTTGCCATGTTGGAGTTTTAACACGTTTTCCTTCATCGGGAAACAATGTTTCTTCTTTACTACATCGATTTTGTCTTTATGTGTAATAGGCGTTTTGAAAGGGCACGACTTTAGTCGTGCCGCAAAGGGGTCAAAAAATCTTGGGCTTCAGCCCCTGAGGGAAGGTCTGAAATCGACCCAAAACCGTCTCTCGGCGGATAAAGCCGGTTCTTTTGGGACCTCTCAATCGGCACGACTAAAGTCGTACCCTTTCAAAGCCTCGGTGGTTCATCCCTTCTACGCCAAATGCGATTGCCCCGATCTCTGGTCTCTGCTCTCTGCACCTTTGCCGGGGCATTGGTATACTGGGCAAGTGACCACTACTGTCTCCGACCCCATCTCGAAGGTTAACAACGCCGAGACTTCCCCTAGTCAGAAACGGGTGTTGTTGCTCAAGCCGCGCGGATTCTGCGCCGGCGTCGTACGCGCGATCGATATTGTCAAGATCGCTCTGGAAACCTTCGGCGCGCCGATTTACGTCCGCCGCGAGATCGTCCATAACCGCTATGTCGTCCATGAGTTGGCGGAGAAGGGCGCGATCTTTGTTCACGAGATTGACGATGTGCCCGACGGCCAGCGCGTCATCTACTCGGCGCACGGAGTTTCTCCCGCCGTCCGGGAGTTGAGCAAGGGCCGCGGCCTGAAGGTGATCGACGCGACCTGTCCGCTGGTGACCAAGGTCCACATCGAGGCCATCAAGTTTGCCAAGCAGGGCTACTCGCTGGTCCTGATCGGCCACCGCGACCACGACGAGATCGAAGGCACGCTGGGCGAGGCGCCAGAGGCGACCCAGGTGGTCTCGAACGTCGCCGAGGTAGCGGAGCTGCAAGTGCCCGACCCCGACCGCGTGGCCTATCTGACCCAGACCACCCTCAGCCTGGACGAGGCGCGGGACATTATCCACGCCCTGAAGGCGAAGTTTCCCAACATCGTCGGGCCCCACTCGCAGGACATCTGCTACGCCACCGAAAATCGCCAGGTGGCGGTGCGCAACGTGGCCCATAATGCGGGTTTGGTGCTGGTGGTGGGCTCCACGAACAGTTCCAACTCCAACCGCCTGGTTGAGGTTTCGCGCAACCTGGGGACTATCGGCTACTTGATTGACAACTCCAAGGCCATCGATCCTGCCTGGCTCAAGGGCGTTGATACGGTTGCGGTTACGGCTGGTGCTTCGGCTCCCGAGGTGCTGGTGGAGGACGTGGTGAACTATTTGAAACAGAATGGCTACGCCAACGTCGAAGAAGTAGAAGTCATGCCGGAAAATGTTCGCTTCGGTCTGCCGCCAGAGATTGTGCAGGCCATCGGCAGCGCCGCAGGCGGCGCATCGGCGCCGGCCCGCTGATCCGGCTGGGTCAGGGGTGCGTTCAGAGCATCGAACGGGTCGTCCGGCAGCACAACAATTAAACCGCGCACCATCTCGCCGCTTCAATTAAAGTAGCGGGATGGCCGGGGAACCCGTAGTTCGTATGCGCCAGGCAGCAAGACCGCAGTTTGTGCCGCGCACGGGGTTTTCTCCATCCAAGAACTGAGGCGTTTCAGACCGTATGACCATAACGCAACGGAAGACGCAAACCGCGGCGCCCCGATTCGGGCGGCTCGATGCGGACCTGGCCGATGTCCAGGCGTCCGTAGTTCGCTCACGGGACTACCTTCTCTCCCAGCAGCATCCCGATGGGTACTGGTGTGGCGAACTCGAAGCCGATTCCATGCTCGAGGCCGACTACATCTATCTGCACACGGTTCTTGAAAGCGGCGATCCGGGCCGCATGCAGCGCGCTTTTACCGAGATGATGCGCTACCAGAACGAGGACGGCAGTTGGAGCATCTATCCCGGCGGGCCGGGCAATATCTCGCTCTCGGTCAAGTGCTACTCCTCGGCCAAGATCATGGGCCTGACCGCCGACGAGCCGCGCATGGCCAAGTGCCGTGAGTGGGTTCTGGCGCATGGCGGCGTGGTGGCGTGCAACACCTTCACCAAGATGTATCTCTGCTCGCTGGGCGAGTACGACTACGACGCGGTTCCGGCCATTCCGCCGGAGATTGTCCTTTTTCCCAAGTGGTTCTACTTCAACATCTACGAGATTTCCTCCTGGTCGCGCGGAATTCTGGTGCCGCTGGCGATCCTGTTCGCCAAGAAGCCATTCAAGAAGCTGCCGCCCGAGCAGGGAATCGACGAGTTGTTTGTGGGCGGGCGCGCCAACTCCATCCTGCGCCTGCGCAGGGATCGCAAGGGCCTCTTTTCCTGGCGCAATTTCTTCATCATCCTCGACCGCATCATGCACGTGGCCGAAGCCGTCCACATCCGCCCCCTGCGCAAACTGGCGCTCAAGCGGGCGGAGAAATGGATGCTGGAGCGGCTGGAGATGACCGACGGGCTGGGCGCAATTTATCCGGCCATGCTCAACGCCATCATCGCGCTGCGCTGCCTGGGCTACTCCGAAGACGATCCGCAGGTGATTCGCGCCCGCGACGAGTTTGAGAAACTGGGCATCGAGGAGCCGGCCAGCGAGGTGATGCCGGAGCCGACCTTCCGCATGCAGCCCTGCGTTTCGCCGGTGTGGGATACGGCGCAGGCGGTCTTTGCCCTGGGCGAGGCTGGCGTGCCGCGCAACGATCCGCGCCTGCTCAAGGCTGTGGACTGGATGCTGTCCAAGGAAGTGCGCCACAAGGGCGACTGGGCCGTGAAGGTTCCCAACGTGGAGCCGGGCGGCTGGTACTTCGAGTTCAACAACGAGTTCTATCCGGACACAGACGACACAGCACAGGTGCTGCTGGCCATCAACAAGGTGGACAATCCCCGCGAGCGCTATCAGCACGACGTGGCGCAGCGCGCCATTGACTGGGAGTGGGCCATGCAGTGCAAGAACGGCGGCTGGGGCAGCTTCGACAAAGACAACACCAAGATGATCTTCCAGTACATCCCCTTCGCCGATCACAACGCCATGCTCGATCCGCCGACGGTCGACATTACCGGGCGCATCCTGGAGATGCTGGCCTGTTACGGATACTCTCGCGACGACAAGCGCGTGGACAAGGCCGTCAAGTTCATCTTCAGCCAGCAGGAGCCGGACGGGAGCTGGTTTGGCCGCTGGGGCGTCAACTACATCTATGGCACCTTCCTGGTGCTGCGCGGACTTGAAGCCGTGGGCGTGGACCATCTGGAGCCGCAGATGCAGCAGGGCGCGGAGTGGATCCGCATGGTGCAGAATCCCGATGGCGGCTGGGGCGAAACCTGCGGCACTTACGACGATCCGGATACGCGCGGCGAGGGGCCGAGCACTCCGTCGCAGACGGCATGGGCGCTGCTTGGTCTGTTGGCCGCCGGCGACGACCGCTCCGACTCCCTGGCCAAGGGCGTTCGCTGGCTGCTCGAACGGCAAGAAGCCGACGGCAGTTGGGACGAATCCATGGGGGAAGGAAAGATGCGCCAGAGTATCATT
>CAVZNE010000231.1:0-5540 GCA_963776445.1 Terriglobales bacterium | reverse complement strand
GTCACGCCTTCGGGTTTGACCATTGTCACCCGCGATGCCTCGCTGTTTGAAAACCCGGTCGAACCGGAATTCCAGCAGCAGTATTAGGGCAGGGCTTCCGGTCAGATCCAGCATCAAAGCGGCGGCCTTCCCGTCGGGAAAGGCTGCTGCTTTGATGCTAAATCTCTCTCTCCGCCCTAACCGCGCGTCATGAAAATCGGCAGGTCGAGTTTGCGATTGTAAGTCGGCCGGTAGCGCTCCGTGTTGTACATGGTGGCTATATCCACTTTGCGCGGACCGAGCTTGGGATCGGGAATCGGCACCATTGCATAACAGCCGCTGCGGATCGCAGTCATCAGACCGGTCTTTCCCTCTTCCACGGCATCCATCGCCATTCCGGCAAACGTAATGGCCACCATGCGGTCCACGAAATCCGGACTGCCCGAGCGCAGATCGTATGTCAGATCGCTGACAACTGTCTCTGCGCCCGTGGAAGCATTGATTTCATTGCTCAGGTCTTCTGCCACACTCATCTTTTTGCGGTGGCCGAAGGCGTCGGCTGGGCCATATTCCTTGACCGTGTAGCCTTCCCACTCCGCGCCCTCGGAGAGAATCACCAGCGAATAGTTGCTGGGATTGTTGCTCTTGTCGGCCATCAGGATATCGATCAGGTGCGGCAGATTCACCTTGTACTCGGGAATGCAGCAGCGCAACGATGTCACGTATGCGGTGTAGAGCGCGGTGTAGCCGGCATCGCGTCCAAACACGCGGAAGATGCCGATGCGCTCATGCGATCCGCACGTCGTCCGCTGGCGCTCGATGGCGTCCATGGCGCGCGTGATGGCGGTTGAAAATCCGATGCAATACTCGGTGTTGCGCACGTCGTTATCCATCGTCTTCGGCACTGCGATCACCTTTGCGCCGTGGCGGTCAAGTTCGGCGGCATAGCTGAGGGTGTCATCGCCGCCGATGGCCACCACGTAATCGAGGCCCAGCGTTTCAATGTTTTTCAGCACCGCCGGAGTCACGTCGAACACCGTGCTGGTTACGCCATTCTTGGTGGATTGCTTGCTTGAGAACTGCTGCCCCTCAAGCACCGGCGGCAGCTTTTGCATCTTGGTTGGATTGGTGCGCGAGCTGTGCAGATAAGTGCCGCCCGTGCGATCGATGGTGCGCGTGTTTTCGCGGTTGAGCGGCAGGATATACCGCGTCCTGCTGGCCGGGTCTTTGAGATCGACGTGCGTCAATCCTTCCCAGCCGCGGCGGATGCCAAGCACCTCGCATCCAATTTCGGAACTCCTGTAAACGACCGACTTGATGACCGAATTCAAGCCCGGGACGTCGCCGCCTCCCGTGAGAATGCCAATTCGCTTTGCTGACATAAAATCACTCCTTTACAGGTACCTCCCTTTTCAGCTCTAAGCCCAACAGATTAAGCCGATGTTGAACAGATTGGCAAGAGTAAACCTGCGTGAGCAGAGCGCGATCGGCACCCGCCAGGAAGACGGCGGGTGCGCAGGCAAAGGAGTGCCCTGCGTGAATTTGAAACGCATCAAAATTTCTGCTTCTGGTTGCGGCAAAGACAACTATTGACGCCGCGTGAATCCGTGAGGTAGATTGAACTCGTACGGGGAAGGAGGGCTATCCAAAAGATGCAGGAAGACTCTTCGAGCAGTGCACCACGTGTGGTGACTGAATCCTAAGGCATTGCGCCCCAGACCCCAAGGTAACCCCGGCGGAGTGGGATAATCCGCTCGGGACGTACCGCATTCTTCACGTAGTGATGCATCCCTCGACCAGATGGCAGGGTGGCGATTATTCCAATGGAGCGACGACTCTGTCGCCCAAGGAGCCCGTCTAACGGGCTCGCCAACGACCCACCGAGGATGAGGAGCATGAGTGGAAATGCTTGGGCAATCGCGGTAGTGCGATGGCCTTAGTCCGTTACCCACAGTTCACCACGACGGCCCAGGCAGTATGCCTGGGCCGTCGTCGTTTAGGCGAATGAAGAACCCGGCGGTTTCGTCTGCGAGGCGAATGACTTATTGCCCAGCCGATCTTGACACGCAGCCGCTTTGCCGTTAGTCTACGAATACTTGGTGAGCCGCTGAAGAGTTAGCGAAGCACCAGCAAAGGATTCGATGGCCTATCTCAACAATCCCGCGATCTGTATGTGCTGCTGTCATGGCTGCGCTGCGCGGGCGTGTTCTCTGGGCTAGATTCAGAAATTCGAATCTGGTTTCCCGACGACCCACTCGCCACAAGGCGCGGTGGGTTTTTTATTTTCAGTCTTCAATGAATGGTTGCAGGTCTTTGACGACCCTGCCAACTCTTCAAAAGCGCCGGTGGCGAAGTGGCTAACGCGCAGGTCTGCAAAACCTGTATTCGCGGGTTCAATTCCCGCCCGGCGCTCCAAATCTCAAGAGGCTTGAATGTCGCACACGCCGGTGAGCGTTTGCTCTTCTGATCGTCCTTGTCGTTCCTTATGGCTTTATAGTTATCGGACCGTGCGATTACGCGGTCACTTCAATAACTTCGTCCTCAAAGCGTTTGGCTTCATCCTGACCCAACAGCAAAAACGAGTTGGTCCGCACGGCTCGCCGATTTTCTACACTAATGATCACATACGAACAGCCGGGCCAGTGCGCGTCTGCCAGATCGGTCGCGGACCACAGCGCGGGATGATCGGGATGCGAATGATAAAAGCCCACGATTTCATGACCGGCCTGCATTGCTTTACGCTGAGTGCGCACCAGTTCCGCTGAACCAATTTGATAGCGATTCCCAGGCGAGTCCGTGCGCGTGTTGCCGCAGGGCGTCACAGCCCTGACAGCTTTCCCGCCCTCATGATCGAACGCGCCCAGCAGTACGCCGCAGCACTCATGCGGATACGTTTCCTCGCCGTGCCGCCGCAACTGATCGAGAAGCGTATTTGGAATCCTCAATGCCATGCAATTTGCACTCACACACTCCGCCGCCGCGTGGAAAATCTCCGCGCTGTGGATCCAGACACCCGATCCTCAATGCTCCAGATGGACAAAATCCCGGGGTCGCATGAGATGTTCAAGGTACCTGGACTTCATTTGCTGGCTCGCCATGATTTGCTTGATAGGAGGCAGCTTCAGAATCACTCCCAGGATAGCGGCCATGGCGCGGTGGTTCCAGTGCGCCTGGTTGTCGAAGATGAGGTTTTGCAGCAGGCCCCGCTCAATGGCCATCAGTACGGCGCGGTGGGCCGTGGTCACTGGCGTAATCACACGCTGCTCACGGGCTTTCAGTTTGAGCGAATCTTTGGCGCATACCCGCACGCAGACTCCGCACCCCAGGCACAGAGACTCGTCCACGCGCGCCTTTCTGCGCTTGGGCTGATGCGGATCGCTGGCCGAGACCAATCCCATGGCCTCCACGGGACAAGCCTCCGCGCATTTGCCGCAGCCGCTGCACTGCTCCTCACTCACCTCCGGCAGAAAATTGGTGGTGGCAATGGGATTCAATACGGCGAAGCGCTTGGCGGCAAGCATGGCCTCGCAGCAACATCCACAGCAGTTACAGATGAAGGCCACATTGTTTTGCACGTTCTCACCAAACTGCACAAGGTTGTGCGCCATGGCCTCGTCCAGCAGATCCATGCCTTCCTTCGCGTCCACCCTGCGCGCAATGCCGTGTTTGATCAGCGACTGGGCCGTGCCGCTGAACGTCATGCAGATGTCCATGGGAGCGTCGCAGGCTTTGCCCAGGTGCTGCATCTTGTGGCGGCAGTAACATGCGCCGATGCCCATGTGCACGGCCGTGTGGATGACTTCGCTGGCTCGTTCGTAGTCCATCACATGGAGCGTGTTGTCCCCGTTCAGCGCCTTCTCGTTGACGAACGTGCGGCCCAACTGGGTTTCACCGCCGGCGAAGAGGTTCTTCACGAAATCCTCTTCCACGTTCAGGTATTGATAGTAGAGCTCGGCCAGCAGCTTCTGGTCGTAACCGTTGCCCAGGCGCATCATCGAGAATTCAAAAAAACCGGCCATGGGCGGAGGCAATACAAAAATCTGTTCCCCCCGCATTTCCATGTCGAGCAGCATCCCTTTGGATGCCAGGCCCTCAAGGATCTTCCGAGATTCAAGGGCTGGCTTCTTCCATATCTTCGCCGCGGCCGCCACGTTGAAGGGCTTGATGGGCAGCAGCGCCACCAGAGCCGCTTCATCCCTGGTAAACAGCACCTCCAAGATCTTGAAGAGAAGTTCGGATGGAGGCGCGCCCTGCGGAAAAAGGTTGAGCCGGTCCGACAACGTCTGGTAGCTATTCCTGAGAGTCACATGCGACATCGTAGGCCTCTGGCAATGAGAGATTGGGCGGTCGCGCCAATTATATGCGCCCGCCCGAGTCGCGCTCGGTGACAAAAAGCCCGCGTTGATTGGCCGCTGCTCAGTGCGGCGTTTACGCCATGCTGGGCAGGCTGCGCATCAATATTTCCAACTGGTCAGGTCCGCTCCAGCGGGTGCGGTCTTTTGAATCCGGTCAAGGATCTTGGGCAGGTACTGCGTGTTGTAATGCAACCGCGAGTAGGCATTGGGCAGCGTGGGATCGCCGTTCCAGCAGTGCTCGGCGCGCGGGCCATAGGTGACTTCGCCGCCGTAGGGAGGATTCTTCGTCGTGTTGAGAAAGTCTTCCATGCGATAAACGGCGTCGTTGAGGAAGTAGGTGTCGTCCGAACCTACGTAGATGTGAATCTTCCCGGCCAGTTCGGGACCGAGCCTGGCCCAGTCGCGCTCAAGAATCGCTTCAAGGTCAAAGTTCTTGCGCCAGTATTCGGCGACCGTGTGATCGATGTCGCCCGTCGCCTTGTCGAAGATGGGCTGCGGATAGCCGTCCGCGCCGACAGGGCCATAGACAGCCTGCCAGATATCGAACTGCTCTCCGCTGCGGCCGTGGTCCCCCAGGGCCAGTTCGTACGCGTTGTTCTCTTCGGTGGTGATCAAGGTGTGGCCCAGATAGTCCCGCATGGCGGGCTGGAGGACGCGTTTATGCGCGCCCTCAAGATAGAAGGCGTTCTTGTCCTCATAGAGATTGATGTTGGTGAAGGCGTGGAAATCGATCGGGTCCGGGCAGGCGGCAAAAGCGCCGTTGTAGTGATCGGGATAGAAGACCTGCACCGCCAGAGCTTCCCATCCGCCGGTCGAACCGCCGTACACAAAACGCGCCCAGCCCTGACCAATCCCGTGGAACTGCTTCTCGATGGCCGGGATCAGTTCGTTCTCAATGGCGTCGCCGTAAGGGCCCACATTAGCTGAGTTCACGGCGTAGGAATCATCATAGAAGGGATTGGCGTGCTGCAATTTCACGATCAGCACGCGCGGAGTTTCCGGGGCCGTCCACTGCTGATAGAACTTGTACGCTTCCTGCTGCTGGATGCGGTTGTAGCCGGCCAGGTGAAAGCGCTCGCTGTAGTCGGGCTTCAGGTCAGGATCCGGCGGAGTGGTGCGGAAGTCGTCAAAGCCCGAGACAAAGTGATCGTGAAAGAGAATGAGCGGAAAGCGGGCGTTGGGGTGTTCGTCAAAACCCTCCGGGAC
>CAVZNE010000230.1:0-4072 GCA_963776445.1 Terriglobales bacterium | reverse complement strand
AAATCGCGTATGTAAGAGTACGCGATTTTTAGAGAAAAATGGTACCTTTCAGGGCTATATCCACGCGATAAAGGGATTTATCGAACGCAAAAAGCGGAGCTTTTTCGCAGCCTTTGAAGCCGTTCCGTTTCAAAAACATGCCCTCATTGGCTGCGCACTTGCTGAGCGGGACCGGGCAAGAGCGGTGGTATGCGGCCCATTTTTCTCTCCATCGAGTGAAGCCAAACAATTTAGGCAAGGCCGATCCGTCTTTCAATAGAAGGGCTTGCATATTCGTGACACCCCGTATATCTTACTAACCAGTTAGTTAAAACGATGAAACAGACCTCTCCAGCCCGACCTCAGACCGAACGCTCCGACCAGACCCGCGCCCGCATCCTTGACGCCGCCATTCGCCAGTTCAGTGACAATGGCCTGGCCGGGGCGCGCACCGAGCAGATTGCCGAGGAAGCCGGCGTCAACAAGGCGCTCATCTACTACTACTTCGCTGGCAAAGAGGCTCTCTACAAGGCCGCCCTGGAGTCGGTTGCCCAAGGCGTGCTGGCCGCCAACATGGCGGTGCTGGAGGCCGATGCGTCTGCCGGCGAGAGGTTCCTGCAGTCGGCGCTCAACCATTTCGACAAAGTCCACACCAACCGCGGCTTCCAGAGCCTGATGCAGCAGGAGATGGTCCGCCTGCACCGCGGCGAGGCCAACACGCTCACCCAACTAGTGGAGACGGTGTTCCGGCCACTGATGGTGAAGATGAACGCGGTGATCGGCGAGGGCATCAGTTCAGGCGAACTGATCGCCGTGGACCCCGCGCAAATCCGCTATGCCGCGATGGGCGCCAACGTCTTCTACTTCCTTTCCGCTCCGATGATGAAGATGATTCAGGGCGTCGATCCAATGAGCCACGATGCGATCGAGCACTACCGCAAAGCGGCCATGGATTATCTGGGCCAGACCATCTTTGTGGACCGGAAGCACGGAGCCGACGTAGCCGCCAAGGTGCTCAAGGCCACGCCGATGCCCAAAGACAGCGGCACACGGCCCCACCCCTTTCTGCACAACCACGCGGCCCCCAAAGTCCGTTTAACCAAGACGAATGGAGAACCACGCTCGTGAACGCACGCAATCGAGTTTTTCTGATCATGGCTTTGCTCACCGTGGGCTCGCTCATCTGGTACCTGGTCACGGTGCGGCCCACCACCGACCTGCAACTGATCGGGACCGTGGACGCCAACGAAGTGCTGGTGAGCGCGAAAATCGCCGGCCGCATTCAAACCCTGACCGTCGACGAAGGGCAGGAGGTGAAAGCTGGCCAGCTGATCGCCGTCATTGAGAGCGACGACCTGCAAGCCGCGCGCAACGCCGCCGAAGCCACTGTATCCAGCCAGAAGTCCAAGCTGAACGAGACGGTGGAGACGGAGCGCCAGACCCGCGGCGAGACCACCAGTCAGACGGCCAACGCCGAAGCGCAGGTGCAGGCCGCCAAGGCCTCGCTGGCGCAGGCCCAGGCCAACCTGGAACACCAGAAGGCGGACACCAGCCGCACCGTGGCGCTGGCCCAGCAGGGCATTATGAGCGCCCAGGCCAGGGACGAAGCCGCCACCAGCCTGCAGGCCGCCGAAGCCGCCGTGGAAACCGCCCGCCATAACGTTGTCGCCGCGGAAGCCTCGCTGCGCCAGGCTCGCGCCCATGAGCTTGCCGCAGCCGTCGCCGCCCGCACCGTGGACACCACCCGCGGCCTGGTGCACAACGCCAGCGCTCTGGCCGACCAGGCCAAGGTCCAGGTGGGCTACTCGCAGGTGTTCGCACCGGTCAGCGGCCGGGTCAACGTCCGCGCCGCACGCCAGGGAGAAGTGGTCGCCGCGGGAGCCACCATCGTCAGCATCATCGACCTGACCCAGACCTGGGTCTACGCTCCCCTGCCTGAGACCCAGGCGGACGCCGTGCAGCTCGGCGACTCGCTGCGCATCGTCATGCCCAGCGGCGCAATCGTGCAGGGAAAAATCATCAACAAGGCCGCACAGGCCGACTTCGCCACCCAGCGCGACGTCAGCGCCCGCAAGCGCGACATCAAGACCATCCAGTTGAAGATGCTGATCGACAACCCCGGCGAGCGCTTTGTTCCCGGCATGACCGCGGAAATCTACATTCCCAAGAGCAAGCTGGTGAAGCAATGACGGCGGCATCCACACTATCGTCCGCAGCGCAAAACGGCCCCACGGCCGCCATCGCCGTGGAGCATATCGTCAAGCGCTATGGGGATTTTGAAGCCGTCAAGGACGTGAACTTCTCCGTGGCCGAGGGCGAAATCTTTGGCCTGCTGGGCCCCAACGGCGCAGGCAAAAGCACCCTGATCCGCATGATGACCACGCTGGTGCCCATCACCGCCGGCAAGGCGATTGTGGCTGGCCACGATGTGGCCAGGGAAGCCGATGCGGTGCGCCGCTTGATCGGCGTCATCCCGCAGGCGCTGACCAGCGATCCCGACCTGACCGTCGAAGAGAACCTGAGCATCTACGCCAAGCTCTACAGCGTTCCCAAGGCCGAGCGCGAAAAGAACATCGCCGAAGTGCTGGAAGCCGTGGACCTGATCAAGTGGCGCGGCGCGCAAACCAAGACCCTTTCCGGCGGCATGCGCCGGCGCCTTGAGATCGCCCGCGGCCTGGTCCACAACCCGAGTATCTTTTTTCTGGACGAGCCCACCACAGGCCTCGATCCCGTCTCGCGCATCGCCGTGTGGGAGATGCTGGACCACCTGCGCCGCACCCGCAACCTGACCATGCTGCTGACCACCCATTACATGGAAGAGGCCGACAAGCTCTGCGACCGCATCGCCATTGTCGATCACGGCAAGCTGGTGGCCCTGGGCACGCCCATGGAACTGAAGCACAGCGTCCCCGGCGCCAACGTCGTCGAGATCCACCTGGACAGCGATTCCGCCGAGTGGAAGCAGCGGCTTGAATCGCTGGACGGCGTCTCCAGCGTGCAGGCCGAGAGCGCGGGCTTCTATCGCGTGCTGACTTCTTCCGGCTCGCGCACCACCATGCAACTGGTGGAGATGGCCGCCTCGCTGGGCGAAACCATTTCTTCGCTCAGCGTGCAGAACACTTCGCTCGACGACGTTTTTGTCCACTACACGGGCCGCCAGCTCCGCGATGAGCAGGTGAAGCCCGCGGCCTTCACCATGCCGCCCCGCCCCGGAGAGAAGCAATGACCAGAATGTTCGCCATTGTCGAGCGCGAAATGCGCAAGTTCTTCCGTTCGCCGACGCTCATGATCATGTCGATGATGATGCCGATTCTGCAGCTGATCATCATGGGCAACGCCTTCGGCGGCAAGATCGTGGGCACCCGCGTGGCTGTGGTGGACTACGATCACGGCCCGCAGGCGGTGCGCATTCGCGAAGCCTTTGATTCGATCGCCGTCAACATCAAGACCTTCACCACCGTCAATTACACGGATGAAAAGCAGGCCCGCGAAGACGTCCGCACCGGCAAGATCGATGGCGCAATTGTCATTCCCGCGCAATACTCCCGCCGCGTGTATGCCAAGGATGCGCCGGTCATCGGTTTTGTCGTGGATAACTCCGACCAGTTCACTTCGGGCTCGCTGGAAAGCGAGATGCAGTCGGTGGTCGCCGCTCTGACGGCCCCCGAAATCCAGCCCCGCCTGGCCGACTCCATTGCCCTGCACATTGTCGAGCTTTATCCCTACGTCGGCTAAGCATTTCCTTCGTCCGATCCTGATTCACAGTGTCCGTTCCATTACTGCTTCGACGAGGTAGCCAGGCGGGATTGTCATGGAATTTCTCGGCCATCCTTTGCAACTCAGGGACCACTTGGCGTCGTACATCATTCAAAGTGTGCCGGGCTTCATGAGATTGACTCCGTTGCCAAGCCGAGCAGCAATGTACGGTATGTCGTAAAGACAGTTCTCCAGAGCATCGTTAAGAAACTTCTCAATTGCCATCGGTCCCTTGGCTTCGATGGCAGTTTGTAGCAATAGGTCTTTCACATCAAGGCCACCGTCAGAAGCCTCCAGTAAGGGTGCCAACTCGGTCGGATTGCTCATGCTTGCAAGC
>CAVZNE010000229.1:0-7897 GCA_963776445.1 Terriglobales bacterium | reverse complement strand
CAGGCCGTGGCCGCCCGCTTCCACCATGATGCCCTCGTCGAGCAGGGCGGGAATGTCCTTGGCCAGCGCCTCGGCGCTGCTCTTGTCAGAAACCGTGACTTGTGCGCCGCAGTGGCGTAGAAACAGGGCCGCGGCGAGACCGGATTTCCCCAGTCCGACGACCAGAACCTTTTTGCCTTTAAGTTCCATCATTCAATCGATCCTTTGGCTTCTGCGCTACGCGGCCACTTTTATTCTGCACTGCTTCGGGCGCGGCGCGAAGCGGGTCTAGCGGAGTTTCAGGGTGGTGAGTGCAAACAATGCAAACACCAGTGCGCCAATCCAGAAGCGGGTAATGACCTTGGACTCACTCCAGCCGAGTTGTTCAAAGTGGTGGTGCAGCGGGGCCATCTTGAAGATACGCTTCCCGTTGCGCAGCTTGTAGCTGCCCACCTGCAGAATGACCGAAAGCGCTTCGAGAATGAAGATGCCGCCGATGAACGGCAGCAGGAGTTCCTGGCGGATAATAATGGCGACCGTGCCGATGGCTCCGCCCAGGGCCAGGGAGCCCACGTCGCCCATGAAGATTTCCGCCGGATGGGCGTTATACCAGAGAAAGCCGATCGAAGCGCCCACCATCGACCCGCAAAAGACGGTCAGTTCCGCCACCTTGGGCATGTGCTGCAGTTCCAGGTAGTCGGCAAATACCACGTTGCCGCTGACGTAGGTGAGCACGGCCAAGGCGCCCGCGGCAATGATGGTGCAGCCGATGGCCAGGCCGTCCAGCCCGTCGGTCAGGTTCACGGCGTTGGACGATCCCATCAGCACAAAGATGACAAAAGCGATGAACGGCAGAAAAGCCAGAAATCCCAAATGGGGGATGGTGCTGGGCCAGATGTGCCACAGCAGATCAGGCCGCCAGTTCTTGATGAACGGCACCGTCAACTGCGTCGAGTACTTGCCAAACTGTTCGAGCACCACCAGCGCAATGGCCACAGCGGCTCCGGCCAGTCCCTGCCATAAGAGCTTGGCGCGCGCCGTCAGTCCCAGGCTGCGCCGCATCACCACCTTGGTGTAGTCGTCCGCAAAGCCGATGGCCCCGAAGGCCAGCGTGGAAAATACCGTAATCCACACAAAGGGATTCGAAGGATCGGACCACAGAACGGTCGGCAGCAGGATGGCGATGGCAATCAGCACGCCGCCCATGGTGGGCGTGCCGGTCTTCTTCAGATGCGACTGCGGCCCGTCCTCGCGGACGAACTGGCCGATCTGGAACTCATGCAGCTTCTGGATCACGTAGGGACCGATGAACAGCGCGATCAACAGCGCCGTAAGCGAGGCAAAGGCGGTGCGAAACGTGAGATAGCGGAAGATGCGGAACGGGTGAAAGAACGGGTAAAGCTTTTGGTAAAGCAGCCAGTAAAGCAATGGGCCTCCTGAGCCGGACTGAGGCAGGTTTCAGGTTGATTCTACTAGGCAGAGAGCCAGACAGGCTGGGTAAGCCCCTCAATTGGCAGTGATCCTATTCCTCTTTCAATAACGCAATGGCCCGCTCCAGGTGAACGCCGCGCGAGCCTTTTACCAGCACCAGGTCGCCCGGCCGCAAATTCTGCTTGAGCCAGTGGCCTGCGGCCAGGGCATCGGGCAGGAAAACCGAAGCTACCCCGCCAGTGCAGGCGGCGGCAGCCAGGTGTTCGGCGTTGCCCTGGACTCCAACCACCAGGTCGAGACCTGCAGCAGCGGCGGCGCGGCCACAGGCGGCGTGCAACGCCGGGCCTTGTTCTCCCAGTTCAAGCATCTCCCCAGCCACCAGGATGCGGCGGCGCGCCGGGCGTGAGGCCAGGGTGCGAATCATGGAGCGGAGCGCCTCGGGATTCGAGTTGTAGCTGTCGTCCAGAATGGTTCCGCCGTCGATCTGGATGACTTGGCCCCGCTTGTCGCCGGCAGTGAGGGCCGCCAGCGCGGCCACCGCCGCATCCAGATCCACGCCCGCTTCCAGCGCCACCGCCAACCCCGCCATCGCGTTCGATGCGTTGTGCGAACCCAGCAGGTGCAGCGTAAACTCGCCCTCGCGCTCCCCGGCGCGATAGCGCAGATGCAGTCCCTCCAGATCCTCCGTCACTTCAAGAAGTTGCGGATCGGCACAAGGGCCGGCTCCGAAGTAGACAACGCGGCCGGGAAAGTTGCGGCCAAATTGGGAGACGTACGGATCGTCGCAATTGAGAAACGCCACGCCGCTGGAGGGCAGTGCGGCCACCAGCTCAAACTTGGCGCGCGCAATGCCCGCCTGGCCCTCGGCAAAGGCCTCAATGTGCGCGGTGCCGACGTTGGTCACCAGGCCCCAGTCAGGCGACGCGATGCGGGCCAGGGCGGCAATTTCGCCTGGATGGTTCATGCCCATCTCGACCACCGCAAACTCGTGCTCCGGCTCAATGCGCAACAGTTGCAGCGGCAGGCCGAACGCATTGTTGAGATTGCCATGAGACTTCAGGACGCTAAATTTCGCTCCCAGCGCCGCGGCCACCGCTTCCTTGGTGGTGGTTTTGCCGGCCGAGCCGGTAATGGCCACCACATGCTTGCCCCACTGGCGGCGAACATGCCCGGCCAGGGCCTGCAGCGCGGCCAGCGGATCTTCAGTAATCAGCAGGGGGATGGACAGCGCGATATCCGGCAGTGCGGCCACACGAGCCCGCGAAACCACCGCCGCAGCGGCTCCCCGCTCAATGGCCGCCGCCACAAAATCGTGACCGTCAAAGCGCTCGCCGCGCACGGCAAAGAAGAGCTCGCCGGGAGCTACCGTTCGCGAGTCGATGGAGTAGCCAACGACCTCAAGCGCGCCGGCGTTGGCTACGCTGGCCGGAGCTTCAAGCACGGCGCCAGCGCCAATGGCCGCTTCTGCAAGGGTGAGTTTCATTGCACATCACCATAACCCAATTCAGCCAGCGCAGAAAGCGCAATCTGCGCGTCGTCGAATGGGATGGTGCGGCCGGCCAGTATTTGCTCCTTCTCGTGGCCCTTGCCGGCGATCAGAACCACGTCTCCAGGTTTGGCCGCCTTCAACGCCACATGAATGGCCGCGGTACGGTCCGGCTCAACTTTGTACGGGACTTTGCTGGACTTCAATCCCGGCTCAATCTCCGCCAGAATGGCCAGCGGGTCTTCGGAACGGGGATTGTCGCTGGTGGCCACCACAAAGTCGCTTCCCTCGCCCGCGGCCTGCCCCATCCTCGGGCGCTTGGTGCGGTCGCGGTCCCCTCCGCAGCCAAACAGCGTTATCACCCGTTTGCCCGTCTTCTCTGTCATCTGGCGAGCCAGCGCGGTCAAATTGCGCAGCGCGTCATCGGTGTGGGCGTAATCCACAATCACCGTGAAGGGCTGGCCGGCATCCACCGGCTGAAAGCGCCCGGGAACCGGCTGAAGCTGCGGAATGGAAGCCACCAGGTCCGCAAAAGAAATACCGCGCGCATGAGCCGCCGTCAAAGCCGCCAGCAGATTCAGAATGTTCACTTCGCCCGCTAGACGCGATGCCACTTTGGCCGAACCAGCCGGTGTTTCCAGTTCCAGAACCGCGCCGCCGGGCGTGAGTGTGTAACTTGCCGCGCGCCAGTCTCCCTGCCCAATGCCGTAGGTCCGAACCTCGGCGCCCGCCTTGCGTGCAGCGGCAGCCAGTTCCTCGGCGTGCGGATCGTGCGCGTTGATCACCGCCACGCGCGGCGCAGGATACACCGTGCCGTCGAACAGCAGCCGCTTGGCCGCGAAATACTTCTCCATGGTCTGGTGATAATCGAGATGGTCGCGGGTCAGGTTGGTAAAGACGGCCACGTCAAAGTTCACGCCGGTGGCGCGCCCCTGGTCCAGCGCGTGGCTTGAGACCTCGGTCACCAGTTCGGTGGCTCCCTTGGCAACGCCCTCCGCCATCAACTCAAACAGGTCGCGCGACTCGGGAGTGGTATGCACCGAGGGACGCACCTCGCCGGCCACATGGTACTCAATCGTCCCCACCAGCACGGTCTTCCGGGCCGCTGCGTTCAGTAGTTCTTCCAGCAGGAACGCGGTCGTAGTCTTGCCGTTGGTGCCGGTAATGCCCGTGGCTCCCAGCTTGCGCTCGGGATGGCCAAAGAAGGCCGCAGAGGCCTCAGCCAGCGCGCGGCGGCCGTGCTCCACCTCCAGCACCGGAACACCGGCCTGATAGACCAGCAGATGGTCGAACGTTGGCGAGGAGTCGGTAATAATGCCCAGTGCTCCCGCCGCAATGGCCTTGTCCACGTAGCGGTTGCCGTCGGTCGAGCCGCCCTTCATGGCCACAAAAACCGCGCCGGGCCGCACCCGCCGCGAGTCGTATTCCACACCCGTCACCGGCTGCTCAGAGTCGCCTTCAGCACCGACGGCCGTCACTTCTTCAATCAGTTCTTTCCAATTCATCACTGCTCGATTGTAGATTGCCGCATGGGTTTTGATCTCAGAAGACTCGAGGGTAGCCCTCTTTCAAGCCCGTTGTCTGTGCGCTCAGCATGGGTTACTGCACAGAATGGGACCAAACCGAGGGCGCGCCTGCCCCTTGGAACGCCGCGTCAGCACCCGGTTTCCCGGTTTTTGAGCGCGGCGTCCAGCGCGTCCAGAATCATCTTCCACCCCGCCTCGGTGCTGGCCTTGTACTCCGGCAATACGCCCTCGTGTAGCAGAACCACTTCGCAGCCCTGCTCCAGCGGCGCAAAGTCGAGCGTGACGCGGCTGCTCTCCTGCGAGTAATACGGCACGCGAAAAACAAACGAGAGACGGCGCGGCCGGTCGATTTCAAGATACTCGCCGATATGCTCCACATCAACGCCATCGCGGCGATCGACAAGCCGGAATGTCCCGCCCACACGCGCATCCATCTCCGTCCGAACCATCTCGCCGGTGGGCGTGGCAAACAAAAACTGGCAGGCCGTTTGCGGGCTCAGCCACGCATCAAAAACTTTTTCTGCATCAGCCTGAAAACGCCGGCGGACGCGAACCGTCGCTTTGATTTCAGAATTCATTTTCCGTGCTCCTTTCTGCACGCGGAAAAACAGCCAACAGGAAGTTTTACCGCCCGCAGCGCACCACAATCTGGGTGCCGGGGGCGACCCAACTGCCAGCTGCAGGCGCCTGTTCGCGCACTGTACCGTTTCCAGACACTTGCACTTCAAGGCCGGCGGTGGCGGCCAACTCAATGACCTTGCGCACCGGCAGGCCGATGAGCGAGGGGACGCGCAGTTTTTTGCCCTCTTTGACCATCACCGCCGTCGTCGTCTGCTGCGTGGGCGCCTTGGGCGGCGGAGCGGCGGGCCTGGCTGGCGAAGCAGCGGTTTGCATATTGCCTGCCTTGACCGCAGCAGGACTCGGAGGCGGGGCGGACTGGCCCAGAACCGCGCCTTGCCCCGCGCGCTGTGGATCGTCTTCCGGCAAATCGTTGGCCGCGGCGTACATCGCGCTCATATCGCCGCTGTGCTCCTGCTCGTCTTCCGCAGGCTGTGCGCCGCCCTTGGCCACCGGGCGTTGGGAGTGCACATCGATGTCGTGCGGAACTCCCAGGTACTCGAGCACCTGCTGCGCCACCTCGGCAAAGACCGGCGCGGAGACGCTGGCGCCGTAGTACGCGCCCTTGGGGTTGTCCATGACCACCGCCACGGCGATCACCGGATTGTTCACCGGAGCGATGCCGGCAAACGAGGCCACGTGCATGGTCTTCGAGTAAGTGATGCGTGGCCGGATCGATCTTCTGCGCGGTGCCGGTCTTGCCGCCCGAGGAGTAGCCGTTGAGCTGCGCCTGCTTGCCGGTGCCGTAGAGCACCACGCCCTCCATCATCTTGCGCATCTGGGCCGCGGTCAGGGTGGAGAGCACGCGATGCGCTCCGGCGGGAAGCGGATTGGGCAGTTCGCCGCCCGGCTTGAAGGGCGACGCCTGCGGCATGGCGGTCGGTTGGCCAGTGGCCTGATCCACCTGCCCCGGCATCAGCACATGCGGCGGCAAATAGACCCCGCCATTGGCGATGGTTGAAACCATCGAAACCATTTGCAGCGGAGTGACGCCGACCTCCTGCCCCATGGCGATCGAGGCGATCGACGATGCGCTCCACTTGTTCACCGGCCGCAGCAGGCCGCGGGTTTCGCCGGGCAGCTCCGCGCCGCTGCGCTGGCCAAAGCCGAAATCGCGCACATACTGATACAGCCGTTCCGGGCCCACTTTGAGCGCCGTCTTGATCGCGCCCACGTTGCTGGAGTGCTCCAGCGCCTCCGTGATCGTAAGACGTCCAAAGTGGTCGCCCTTGTCGTCGTGAATCACGCGTCCGGCCAGGGTCATGACGCTGCCCTGGCAGTCCACCGTGTCGTCCGGCGTCACCGCATGCTGATCGAGCGCCGCCGAGTAGGTAACCAGCTTGAAGACGGAACCCGGCTCGTAAACGTCGCTGACCGCGTGATTGCGCAGCAGCTCCGGCGTGGTGCGGCGGCTGAAGTTGGGATTGAACGTGGGCCGGATGGCGAGCGCCAGAATCTGGCCGGTATGCACATCCTGAACCACCACCGTGCCGTTGGCCGCCTGGGTGCGCTCCATGGCGTGGTCCAGCGCCCGCTCCGCCAAAAACTGAATGTTCTCGTCGATGGTGAGCACCAGGTTCTGCCCCGGCTCGGGTTCGTGCTCGCTCGATCCAAGCACGTGGCGGCGCGCGTCCATGGCCGTGTACATGCGGCCGGGAACGCCATGCAGCCGCGTCTCGTATTTCTGCTCCAGGCCGCCCAGGCCGTTGTCGTCGGTGCCCACGTAGCCCAGCACCTGCGCGGCGTCCCACCGTCAAGACATTGGCGACGACGAATCCAGTGGCGTTGCATTCGAGTTGAATCATCGCGCTACCGGTGGATTGGACGGTGGTGAAGACCGCGTTCGCCATCCCCTGACCTAAGACCCAGAAATCGAGTGCCCCTTGCGTGCCGGCGAAGTCGGGGAGGCGGACGTAGGCATTGGCTTTCGCCCCACCGTTACCCACGTCCACGCAGGTGTCGGTGTCGTAAATCATGGCTCCGTAGGTCGGGAATGAGACCGGCCCGATGTAGGTGCCGTTGTTGCTTCCTATTTGGTCCAGGATGGCTGTGCGAAACGCCGAGCCTGTCCCACTGGAACTTCCGGTGACGGCACTTGCGACGGTGAACTGTGAAGCCGTTGGGGTGCCGGTAATCGTGACATTTTGCAGGTTGAAACTGGCCGGTGAGAGTCCGGTAATCGTGACGTTCTGGCCTGAGGAGAAGTTGTTGAACGCCGTGTAGGTGATGGTCGAACCCGACCCCGTTGCTGCGGTCACGGTGCCGGTTTGCGTGGCGTCCATGCGATACCAGTTCGCCGCCGAGGTACTTTGTGCGTACGTCGCCCAGAAATTCGTGGAGGACATGTACTTGAGAGAGAGTTGCTTCAGGAAATCACTGGCCTGGATGGTCAGGGTTGAGTTGTTCTGGTCGATGATCGTTTCGGTTATCTGGTCCGTCAATCCAAAAAACACCGGATAGGTCGTTCCACTCCACAACAACGTCACGGCAATCGGACAACGAGAATCCAAGACATAACCCGTTCCGTTCACTGAGCCATTTGTGAAGAATCCGTTACGATTGTTCACCACCATTGAGAGTGTTTCGCGACGGGCTGCTACTTCACGAAGCGGCCGGGCAACACGTCGGCCCCGGTGCTCTACTCCAAGAAGGGCGGAGGGCCGGACAAGTTCATTCCGGACAGAATCTATCCGGTTTGGGGATGCGGGATGGGTTTGTGCATGGTCAAGACGGAAGTCTACCGGCACATGGCCCGCGAATTCCCGCTCAGCGTGGATCGGTACGGCAACCCGGCGTGGTACAACTGGACGCAGGCCAAGGACGTGAAGGGAGCGGAGGACAAGGGCTTCTCCGACGA
>CAVZNE010000228.1:0-4035 GCA_963776445.1 Terriglobales bacterium | reverse complement strand
AAAAAAAAAAAAAAAAAAAAAAAAAAAAAAAAAAAAAAAAAAAAAAAAAAAAAAAAAAAAAAAAAAAAAAAAAAAAAAAATCTGCTGATCAGCTTTTTTATTGCTGCGTCCAGCTTTCCGGACGCCTCTTCAGTTTGCGGAAGATAACCTCATAATGCCGTACGATTTCTGTCTGGCTGCCTTCAAAGACTGCTCGTTCCGCTAAGCACCGATTCACGAGGCCAAGCAGTCGTATGACCTCACCGATCCTGTCGCTTGGCCTCATTGCGAAGCCCGGCCTGCCAGCCTTTATTATGCGCCAGAACGCCGAGCAAATCTGTTACATATCGTTGGGCGCTCTCAAATCGCAAATCCTGTACCATTGAAGCAATTCCCGCGCATCTACCGACCACTGCGCGAAGCTGTGCGAGAGATTCCGAACCCGAACCGAGGCCGCCGCCTCTTGTGCTGCCCTCTTAGCACCTTCAGCCTGCACCCACGCCATCCAACTGAAGACGACTCCGGCAAAGCTTGCGAAAGTTCCCGATATGGCCGAAATGCAGTTCCAGGCGCTTGCCGTCATGCAGGCTTCTTCGCGCTATCCCATGAACGGTATCTACCCGGTTTGCGGCCAAGCGGACAGCAGCGACAGCCTTGAGCCATAAACGCTTCTACCCGATATCCCATCCCCTTGGCCACCGTCAACGTCTCCAGCGCCTGATCGAGTCGGCTCCGTTGCTCCTGGTAGGATGGCGCGGACGCGGGCCTTGCCTTCCGGCACGGTCGGGAAGCCGATGCCGTGGCCATGACGCCCACATCGACAGGTGCCCGCGAGGGCTCCATGGCCGCGCGGCCTCCGCCGACATGATCGGCGCGATGGGTTCTCGCTGGCTGGCGTGGTGACGCCGCCAATGTCAAGCCCGCCGCTTAAGTTCGCGCTGAAGTAGCGGTGTTGGACGACAGGCCCTCGATGCGATCCGGCTCCGTCTCGAGAATGTCGAAGGCGGCGATGCAGGTGGCAGCCACCGAGGGCGGATGCGAGGTGGAGAAGAGGAACGGCCGGGCGCGGCGATAGAGGTAGTCGATGAGGTCGCGGCTGCCGCAGACGTACCGCCCATGCGCCGATGGCCTTGGAGAGCGTGCCTACCTGGACATCGACCTGGCCGTGGACGCCGAACGGTCAATCGAGCGGCGCCCGTCGGCCGAGACGCCGAGGCGTGGGCGTCGTTCACCATCATGATCGCGCGCTACTTCGTCGCCAGCGCGGCGAGCTTGCCGACCGGGCCAATGTCGCCGTCCATGCTGAAGACGCCGTCGGTGATGATCAGCTTTTTGCCGGGCTCGTTGGCCACTTCAAGCAGCAGCTCTTCGCAGTGGGCCACGTCCTTGTGGCGGAAAACCTTGATCTTGGCCCCGGAGAGGCGCGCGCCGTCGATGATGCTGGCGTGGTTGCAGCTCGTCGGAGAGGATGAAGTCGCCTTTGCCGAGGATGGAGCTGACGGTGCCGGCGTTGGCCGTAAAGCCGCTCTGGAAGACCACGCAGGCCTCGACGTTCTTGAAGCGGGCGATCTTTTCTTCGAGATCCATGTGGATGCGCATGGTGCCGGCAATGGTGCGTACCGCGCCCGAGCCCACGCCAAACGTGCGGGTGGCGGCCAGGGCAGCCTCAATCAGCTTGGGATGGTTGGCCAGGCCCAGGTAGTTGTTGCTGGCCAGGTTGATGACCTGCTTGCCGTCGTAGTGGCAAACCGGCGCCTGCTGGTCGTCGAGGATGCGCAGTTTGAAGTGGGTTCCCTTGGCGCGCAACTCGTCGAGCGCGGCGGTCAGGTGGGCAAGCTGGGGACGGGGGGCGGCCTGGTTCATTGGTATGCACCTCAATCAAAGAGGATAACGCCGTTTGGAGGGGTCTGGGCGGTTGGGGTTGAGGTTTCCAGCCCAGGCCACAAAAACAAAAACGCAGCGAGGGAGAGAAACCCGGCCCTTGTGCGCGGAGTCGGCGGAATAGCGCCATTTTGCACCCCGTAGCGTCCAATTCAAGGGTCAGCAAGAACATTCGTCTGCAATGAAAGCGGAAAGCCTGAGGCCGAATGGCTTCGGTGCGCCTCCGCCGGATACAATAGTGATCTACGCTGCGGCAGATGGGGCTGCGGCAAATGGGCGAACCACATTTTTCGAGTTTTGGATTTTCGAGTTTTGGAGCAGGTGCACGTGAGAGGTATGATCCGCCGCGGTCTGCGGCTTGAATTGGTTGCAGGACTTGGTATCGCGTTGGCGATGCCCGCGTTGGCAATGGCCGCGGTGAGTTCGCGGGGCTTGACCACGCAGACCGCGCTTACCGCGGAGACGAGCGACCAGGGGGGCCGTACCAAGGCCACAGTCGCTATCACTGTGACCGGCGAAGACGGACTGCCGGTTACCGGCGCCGTTGCCATCACCGACCTCGGCCACCCAGTGTCGGGCGTTGCGCTGGACGCCCAAGGCAAGGCCAAGGTTGTGCTTAGCCTTCCGGCCGGATCTCACACCCTGCGCGCCATTTATCAGGGCGACGCCACCCACCAGAGCTCAAACTCGGTGACCTCGGCGGTGCAAGCCCAGGTCAGCGGCACACCCGGCTTCGGAATTACCGTTTCTCCGGCCACGTTGTCGCTTACCGCCGGCCAATCCGGATCGGTGGTTGCATCCGTCACGCCAGTGAACGCCGCCTCGCTGACGGCTCCCATGTTTGTCACCCTCTCCTGCGCTGGGTTGCCCGATCAGGCCACCTGCACCTTTACCCCGGAGAACGTTGAGATTCTGCCCGGCGCCACCGCGGCCTCCACCAGTTCCATGGTGATCGGCACGCAGGCGGCTTCCCAGAGCACGTCCTCTCTGGTGCGCTCGAACTCAGTCTCCTGGGCTATCCTGTTTCCCGGAGCCCTCGGCCTGCTTGGCTTGGCCTGGGGAGGACGCCGCCGCGAATGGCTGCGCCGGCTCTCGCTGGTCGCCCTGGTCGGCTTGGTCACCATGATGGGCGCCACGGCCTGCGCGCCGCGCTACAACTACTACAACCACGGCCCCATCCCCAATCCGGCAACGCCCTCGGGCACGTATACGATCAGCGTGAACGCCCAGTCCACCAACGGCATTACCGCGGTTACGGAAAACGCTACCCTGGCAGTGACGGTCAAGTAAGCGGCCGCTGACAGGCTGTATGCATCGTTGGCATCCGCTTCCCGCGCAAGTTTACGCGCTGGTGGAACACAAGCCGGCTACAGTGCTTCTGGAGTGCGCCCCGCCGGGCGGCCCGGAGCCCTGGAGCCGGCTTTTTACATCCCCCCTGCGCGTCCTTGTGGCCCATGAGCCGACGCAACTCCCCAACCTTTTTGCAGAGATCGAAGGAGCTGTCGCCGCCGGGCACTACGCCGTGGGCTTTTTCACCTACGAGTGCGGCGCTGCTTTTGAGGCCATGGCCGCAATGCGGCCCAGCGCTCCCGGGCAACCCCTGGCCTGGTTCGGCATCTACCAGCGTGCCTATCGCTTCGACCACCGCACGGGCGCCTTTGTGGACGGCGATCCGCAGGGGCTGGACCAGTTCCAAGAGGGCGGGGCGGGCCAGGAGACAGAAGCCGGGGTTCTTCCGGATGCCGTCTTCGGCCTCTCGGAAGAGCGGTACGGCGAGTGCATCGCAGCCGTCCACGAGTGGATTCGGGCCGGCGATGTCTATCAGCTCAACTTTACGGTTCCCTTCCACATGCAAGCGCCGGGCAGCCCGGCCGCGCTCTATCGGAGGCTGCGCAGCCGTCAGCCGGTGGAGTACGGCGCATTTCTGCATTGGCTCCCGGATCGCCACATTCTTTCCTTTTCGCCAGAACTGTTCTTCCAGCTGGAAGAGCGCGGCGGTACGCGGCAAATTACCGCCCGGCCCATGAAAGGAACCGCGCCCCGCGGCCGCACCACCGGGGAAGACCGCCAGAGAGCCGAGTGGCTGCGCAACGATCCCAAGAACCGCGCCGAAAACGTGATGATCGTGGACCTGCTGCGAACGACCTGGGCCGCCTTTGCCATTACGGCAGCGTG
>CAVZNE010000227.1:0-4856 GCA_963776445.1 Terriglobales bacterium | reverse complement strand
TCCTTGACAAAGCTCAGTTCCCACGGGGCGCGAGCCCCACAGGCAGAGAAGCCCTGCCGCCGGTCCGGGAGCGAAGCCCAGCCGCTGGCCGCGGGATGCCCGGACATCTCCAGCAGCACATCCACGCCGGTGCCGCCGGTGGTTTCAAGAATCTGCTCCTCCACGTTGTCCACGGCCGGGTCCAGGGCCAGGTCAGCGCCCATTTCGGTGGCCACGCCGCGCCGGTGCGCATTCACTTCCAGGGCAAACACCCGGGCCGCGCCGCAGGCTTTGGCCACGGCGATGGAAAACAGGCCGATGGCTCCGCAGCCGGTGACGACTACCGTCTTGGCGGCAATTTCCCCGGCCAGCACGGTATGCACCGCGTTGCCCAGCGGATCGAGCAGCGAGGCGTAATCGTGCGGGATCGTCGGCGACAGCTTCCAAATGTTGGTTTCCGGGATGATGGCGTAACCGGCGAAAGCGCCGTCCGCGTCGACGCCCAGGATGCGGACGTGCTGGCAGATGTGCGCCAGCCCGGTGCGGCACTGCAGGCACTTGCCGCAGGCCACATGCATCTCCGCGCTCACCAGGTCGCCTTCTTTGACGGTGGTTACGCCGCGGCCCACGCCGGCCACCGCGCCACAGAATTCGTGCCCGGGAATCAGCGGCGGATGGATGCGTCCCTGCGCCCACGGGTCCCAATTGAAGATGTGCAAATCTGTACCGCAGACGCTGGCTGACTGCACGCGCACCAGCACTTCGCCGGGCCCGGGGGTGGGAACCGGAACTTCGCGCAACTCGATGCCGGGTGCTGCGTGCGCCTTTACAACCGCCTGCATGGTCATGGACATACTCTCGAGCCTCCTCGGAAATAACGCGAACAGCCAAGTCTATCAACTGCCCGTCAGATGATAGAACGGTGTGGTGTGGAAGAACAGGACTGAAGGGCGGAGACGATGCGGGGCAGGGTCGATTTCTTCAGGATTTGCGGGTTTGCGGCTGTGCTGGCAAGCGGCGTTGCCGCCGCGGCGCAAACGGCCGATCAGGCGTGGCTCAACTTCAGAGGTACTGGCAACAGGTGGATCGTCCCTCTTCGCGTCCACGCGCTTGGCAACGGTCCACTGGAAACGTCGGCAGCCCGTGAGTTGCTGCGCGGAATCGAAGATCTCTCCCATGCGTCCGTTCTGTGGCGGGGCAGCGCATTCGAAGGGCGAACGATTGTGGGTACCGTGGACGAAGTGCGTCATGCATTCCCCATTCTCCCCGTGCCGAGCGACTTACAGCCAGAGGGCTACTGGCTTTTCTGGTTCGGCTCCCTCGGTGACTTGAAAGGCTCCGAAGACAAGGCCCGCCTCATCGTCGCAGGAGCCGATGATCGCGGAGTCCTCTACGGGGCATTTGCCCTGCTTCGCCAAATTTCTACGGGCCCCGGTCTCTACGGCATCAACACGGCCAGCTCCTTGGCACTCGGTCTGAGCTTCGTAACAAGCTGTGCGTTGCGATCGGGTCGGCGCCGCGCGGACGGGTGCCCTTGATGGGCCGCGTTTGCATGCGCGAACCGCTCAGGCGCAATAACTGTTCGGCGACGATGAAGCCACCTGGTAATCGCCGCAATGGAAGAACGCGGTGTGCGGGCTAAACTGCGCCCAACTTTGAAACAATTCCCCAGCCGGACACCCCCGGAGCCCCCAGCCGCTGCGACAGGTTCACCTGAGGCATGTCCTGGTGCGGGTACGTAACGCGGTGGGCGTGTTCGACGGCGGCAAGAAATTCGGCGCGGGAATGATTTGAAATAACGCCTGCTCTCCCCATGAACCGGGCGCAGTTCCTGGGAGCGCTGGCGTCTCGCCGGCCAGTTGGCCGCCTAAAAACCAGAACTCGCCGGCCAGACGCCAGCGCTCCCAGGAACTGCGCCCCGGTTCATGGGGGAGAGCAGGCGTTATTTCAAATCATTCCCGCGCCGAATTTCTTGCCGCCGTCGAACGCGCGCAGCGTTACATTCGCGCCGGGGACATCTATCAGGTGAACCTGTCGCAGCGGCTGGTGGCTCCGTGCCCATTGTCCGGGCCTGGGGAATTGTTTCAACGCTTGGGCGCAGTTTCACCCGCGCCGTTTTCCGCGTTCTTCGATTGCGGCGATTACCAGGTGGCTTCATCGTCGCCGGAACAGTTTCTGCGCCTGAGCGGTTCGCACATCCAAACGCGGCCCATCAAGGGCACCCGTCCGCGCGGCGCCGACCCGATGCGCGACGCACAGCTTGCCTACGAACTCCAGACCAGTGCCAAGGAGCTGGCCGTGTTGATGCCGTAGAGACCGGGGCCCGTAGAAATTTGGCGAAGCAGGGCAAATGCCCCGTAGAGGACTCCGCGATCATCGGCTCCTGCGACGATGAGGCGGGCCTTGTCTTCGGAGCCTTTCAAGTCACCGAGGGAGCCGAACCAGAAAAGCCAGTAGCCCTCTGGCTGTAAGTCGCTCGGCACGGGGAGAATGGGGAATGCATGACGCACTTCGTCCACGGTACCCACAATCGTTCGCCCTTCGAATGCGCTGCCCCGCCACAGAACGGACGCATGGGAGAGATCTTCGATTCCGCGCAGCAACTCACGGGCTGCCGACGTTTCCAGTGGACCGTTGCCAAGCGCGTGGACGCGAAGAGGGACGATCCACCTGTTGCCAGTACCTCTGAAGTTGAGCCACGCCTGATCCGCCGTCTGCGCCGCGGCGGCAACGCCGCTTGCCAACACAGCCGCAAACCCGCAAATCCTGAAGAAATCGATCCTGCCCCGCATCGTCTCCGCCCTTCAGTCCTGTTCTTCCACCACCACACCGTTCTATCATCTGACGGGCAGTTGATAGACTTGGCTGTTCGCGTTATTTCCGAGGAGGCTCGAGAGTATGTCCATGACCATGCAGGCGGTTGTAAAGGCGCACGCAGCACCCGGCATTGAATTGCGCGAAGTTCCGGTTCCCACCCCGGGCCCGGCGAAGTGCTGGTGCGCGTGCAGTCGGCCAGCGTCTGCGGAACAGATTTGCACATCTTCAACTGGGACCCGTGGGCGCAGGGACGCATCCATCCGCCGCTGATTCCCGGCCACGAATTCTGTGGCGCGGTGGCCGGCGTGGGCCGCGGCGTGACCACCGTCAAAGAAGGCGACCTGGTGAGCGCGGAGATGCATGTGGCCTGCGGCAAGTGCCTGCAATGCCGCACCGGGCTGGCGCACATCTGCCAGCACGTCCGCATCCTGGGCGTCGACGCGGACGGCGCTTTCGCCGGTTACGCCATCATCCCGGAAACCAACATTTGGAAGCTGTCGCCGACGATCCCGCACGATTACGCCTCGCTGCTCGATCCGCTGGGCAACGCGGTGCATACCGTGCTGGCCGGGGAAATTGCCGCCAAGACGGTAGTCGTCACCGGCTGCGGAGCCATCGGCCTGTTTTCCATCGCCGTGGCCAAAGCCTGCGGCGCGGCCCGGGTGTTTGCCCTGGAAGTGAATGCGCACCGGCGCGGCGTGGCCACCGAAATGGGCGCTGACCTGGCCCTGGACCCGGCCGTGGACAACGTGGAGGAGCAGATTCTTGAAACCACCGGCGGCACCGGCGTGGATGTGCTGCTGGAGATGTCCGGGCATCCCGCGGCCATGCGGCTGGGCTTTGCGCTGCTCCGGACCGGCGGCAGGGCTTCTCTCCTGGGCATTCCCTCGCGCCCCGTGGAGCTGGACTTTGCCAAGGACATCATCTTCAAAGGCGCCACGGTGCAAGGCATCAACGGCCGCAAGATGTTCGAGACGTGGTTCCAGATGGAAGCGCTGCTGGCCACCGGCAAGCTCAACCTGGAGCCGGTGATCACCCACCGGTTGAAGCTGAGCGAGTTCACCCAGGCCATGGAACTGCTGCGCACGGGCGAGGCCATCAAGGTGATCATGCGGCCGGAATAAGAAGGAAGGGAACAGAAGTCAGGCGCGCTGTCTGGATCAATTGCCTGCCCAGTCGATGACCACGCGGCGCAGGCCGCGCACTGCGTTAGTGAGATAGATTGCATCCGCCCGCCTCAAATCTTCGAGGCTGAGGATGCATTCTTCCACGCCGCGCCGCGTCTCCAGCAGATGACGCCGGTAGACGCCCGCCAGCAGCCCGCACTCCACCGGCGGCGTGAGCCATCGGCTATCCTTCTCGATGAAAACATTGCTGATGGCGCCCTCGGTGACTTCGCCGCGCAGGTTGAGAAACAGCACATCGTCGTACCCCGCCCGGGCCGCCGCCTTGAAGGCCTGCGCGTAGACAGGCCGGTGAGTGGTTTTGTGGAACAGCATCCGGTTCTGCGGATCGGTGCGCTCGGAGGCGATGCAAACCCGGCCCGGCTGGGCGTCTGTGCCGATTGCCTGCTCCGGCAGAGTTTCGCTCGACCGATGAAGGCTCCCATCGACCTCGAGCAGGAGCCGGACCTTGCGCGGCCTCCGGCCTGCGAATTCCGCGGCGTAGTCCAGCAAGGCGGCCTCAACCTCCTTGCGATCGCACGCGAAACCGAAGTAGTCCGCGGAATCTTCCAGCCGGTCGAGATGCAATTCGATCAGCGGATAGCCGTCCTGCCAGAGGAGCGTTTCAATCAGGGAAAAACGCTCCGGCAGACTTTCCGGGGAACGGGTAAGAAACTCCGCCTTGAGGCGGCATTCGCGGAACTCGTCCGCCGCATCTGAGTCGATGACGATGCCGCTGCCGACCCCCATGGTTCCGCGCTGGCCGTCCACTTCCAGGGTGCGGATGGCCACGTTGAAGACGGTGCGCTGCGGCGAGAAGAAGCCAATGGCCCCGGTGTAGATGCCGCGGGGCTCGTCTTCAAGCTTTGCCAGCAGTTGCATGGCCCGTACCTTGGG
>CAVZNE010000226.1:0-4237 GCA_963776445.1 Terriglobales bacterium | reverse complement strand
ACATCGTGAAGAGGTTTGTGAAAGCCATCGTTCTGTTCGGCTCGCCTGGTTCCGGAAAAGGGACGCAGGCCAAGTTGCTGACGGAGTGTCTGGGCCTTCCCCACGTCTCCACGGGTGAGATGCTGCGGGAGGGCATCGTACATGGCGCCGGAGTGGGCGCTGCGGTGGCCGCCACCATGCACGCCGGTTCGCTGGTGTCGGACGTGGTGGTCGACGCTATGGTTGAGGAGCGGCTCGGTCAGCCCGACGCCGCGGAATAGTCCGTCGAAGTCGGCGGCCAGGGCCTTGTCTTTGGCGATGGACTGGTCGATGGCGCGCTCGGCGGCGGCCCGCTGGTAGCCCAGATTGACCAGCGCCGACAACACATCGTCCACGACTGGCCCGCGTACGCTGGTCTGCACCGGCGCAACGGCAAAGTCGTCGAGCTTGTCTTTCAGCTCCAGCACCAGCCGCTCGGCCAGCTTTTTGCCCACGCCGGGAATGCGCACCAGTTGCGCGTGGTCCTGGCTGCGGATGGCCTGCACGGCGCGGTCCACGGGGAGGCCGCTCAGCATCTTGATTGCCAGCTTGGGGCCGACGCCGTTTACCGTGATCAGCCGCTCGAAGAGCCGCTTCTCGTCGCGCTCCAGAAAGCCGAACAGCGCAATCTGGTCCTCGCTGACCTGGGTGTGGATATGCAGCGCGGCTTCGGCGCCCACCGATGGCAGCGCTGTAAAGGTAGACACCGAGATAATCACGTCATAGCCAACCCCGCCAGCCTCGACAATGGCCTGGCCGGGTTCTTTATAAATGAGCTTTCCGCGCAAGTGAGCGATCATGGGGAGGGTTAGACCGCCAGCTTGTCGAGATAGTCCATCGCCTGTTGGTAAAGACGATCCTCGGAGACGGATTTCGGGCTCTCTGCAAGTTGAAAGAGTTGTTTTAGATTTGAATAAACAATGCTCTCTGGAGTCACCTCCTCATCGGAGTCCCAGGAATGATCCAGTGCAACACTGATAACTGTCTTCTCCGCCATAAATTTAATCAGATCGAATCTATCTAGCTCTTCAGACGACGGAAACTTGGTATTGATTAGTGCGAAGTCATACTGCTTATCGTTTCTGCTCAGATAGGCGCTCATCTGATCTTCCAAACCTGCGATAAAGGTTTTGCCCTTGAAGAGAGCAGGAGCACATGGCGACCACTGAATCCTGCCTTCGCGGGTACGGATCAGGAGTTTAACAATCAATACCGCCGCTTTGTTCAACTCAGCATCGCTCATTGTCTCTCCATTGCTGCGTCCAGCTTTCCGGACGCCTCTTTGAGTTTGCGGAAGATAACCTCACAATGCCGTACGATTTCTGTCTGGTTGCCTTCAAAGACTGCTCGTTCCGCTAAGAATTGATTCACGAGGCCAAGCAGTCGTATGACCTCATTGAGTCCTGTCGCTTGGGCCTCATTGCGAAGCCCGGCCTGCCAGCCTTTATTATGCGCCAGAACGCCGAGCAAATCTGTTGCAGATCGTTGGGCGCTCTCAAATCGCAAGTCCCGTACCGATTGAAGCAATTCCCGCGCATCTACCGACCACTGCGTGAAGCTGTGCGAGAGATTCCGAACCCGAACCGAGGCCGCCGCCTCTTGTGCTGCCCTCTTAGCACCTTTAGCCTGCACCCACGCCATCCAACTGAAGACGACTCCGGCAAAGCTTGCCAAAGTTCCCGATATGGCCAAAAACCAGTTCCAGGCGCTTGCCGTCATGCAGGCTTCTTTCGCGCTATCCCGATGAACGCATTCTACCCCGGTTTGCGGCCAAGTGCACAGCAGCCACAGCCTTGAGCCATAAACGCTTCTACCCCAGTATCCCCATCCGCTTGGCTACCCGCTCAAACGTCTCCAGCGCCTGATCGAGTTGGGCTTTGGTGTGCTCGCTGGTGAGGATGGCGCGGATGCGGGCCTTGCCTTCCGGCACGGTCGGGAAGCCGATGCCGGTGGCCATGACGCCCTCATCGAACAGTGCCCGCGAGAACTCCATGGCCGCGCGGCCTTCGCCCACAATGATCGGCGTGATGGGTGTCTCGGTGGCTGGCGTGGTGACGCCGCCAATGTTGAAGCCCGCCCGCTTGAGTTCGCCCTGAAAGTAGCGGGTGTTGGACCACAGGCGCTCGATGCGATCCGGCTCCGTCTCCAGAATGTCGAAGGCGGCAATGCAGGTGGCAGCCACCGAGGGCGGATGCGAGGTGGAGAAGAGGAACGGCCGGGCGCGGTGATAGAGGTAGTCGATGAGGTCGCGGCTGCCGCAGACGTATCCGCCCAATGCGCCAATGGCCTTGGAGAGCGTGCCTACCTGGACATCCACCTGGCCGTGGACGCCGAAATGGTCAATCGAGCCGCGCCCGTTGCGGCCCAGCACGCCCGAGGCGTGGGCGTCGTCCACCATCATGATTGCGCCGTACTTCGTCGCCAGCGCGGCCAGCTTGCCGACCGGGCCAATGTCGCCGTCCATGCTGAAGACGCCGTCGGTGATGATCAGCTTTTTGCCGGGCTCGTTGGCCACTTCAAGCAGCAGCTCTTCGCAGTGGGCCACGTCCTTGTGGCGGAAAACCTTGATCTTGGCCCCGGAGAGGCGCGCGCCGTCGATGATGCTGGCGTGGTTCAGCTCGTCGGAGAGGATGAAGTCGCCTTTGCCGAGGATGGAGCTGACGGTGCCGGCGTTGGCCGTAAAGCCGCTCTGGAAGACCACGCAGGCCTCGACGTTCTTGAAGCGGGCGATCTTTTCTTCGAGATCCATGTGGATGCGCATGGTGCCGGCAATGGTGCGTACCGCGCCCGAGCCCACGCCAAACGTGCGGGTGGCGGCCAGGGCAGCCTCAATCAGCTTGGGATGGTTGGCCAGGCCCAGGTAGTTGTTGCTGGCCAGGTTGATGACCTGCTTGCCGTCGTAGTGGCAAACCGGCGCCTGCTGGTCGTCGAGGATGCGCAGTTTGAAGTGGGTTCCCTTGGCGCGCAACTCGTCGAGCGCGGCGGTCAGGTGGGCAAGCTGGAGACGGGGGGCGGCCTGGTTCATCAGTATGAACCTCAATCGAAGAGGATAATGCGGTTTGGAGGGGTCTGGGTGATGGGGTTGAGGTTTCAGCCCAGGCCACAAAAACAAAAACGCAGCGAGGGAAAGTAACCCGGCCCTTGCGCGCGGAGTCGGCGGAATAGCGCCATTCGGACCCGGTAGCGTCCAATTGAAGGGTCAGTAAGAACATTCGTCTGCAATGAAAGCGAAGCCTGAGGCCGAATGGCTTCGGTGCGCCTCGCCGAATACAATAGCGATCTACGCTGCGGCAGACGGGGCTGCGGCAATGGGCGAAACACATTTTTCGAGTTTTGGATTTTCGAGTTTTGGAGCAGGTGCACGTGAGAGGTATGATCCGACGCGGTCTGCGGCTTGAATTGGTTGCAGGACTTGTATCGCGTTGGCGATGCCCGCGTTGCACTGGCCGCGGTGAGTTCGCGGGGCTGACCACTGAGACGCGCTTACCGCCGAGACGAGCGACGAGGGGGGCCGTACCAAGGCCAAGTCGCTATCACTGTGACCGGCCAGACGGACTGCCGGTTACCGGCGCCGTTGCCATCACCGACCTCGGCCACCCAGTGTCGGGCGTTGCGCTGGACGCCCAAGGCAAGGCCAAGGTTGTGCTTAGCCTTCCGGCCGGATCTCACACCCTGCGCGCCATTTATCAGGGCGACGCCACCCACCAGAGCTCAAACTCGGTGACCTCGGCGGTGCAAGCCCAGGTCAGCGGCACACCCGGCTTCGGAATTACCGTTTCTCCGGCCACGTTGTCGCTTACCGCCGGCCAAATCCGGATCGGTGGTTGCATGTCGTTCACGCCAGTGAACGCCGCCTCGCTGACGGCTCCCATGTTTGTCACCCTCTCCTGCGCTGGGTTGCCCGATCAGGCCACCTGCACCTTTACCCCGGAGACGGTTGAGATTCTGCCCGGCGCCACCGCGGCCTCCACCAGTTCCATGGTGATCGGCACGCAGGCGGCTTCCCAGAGCACGTCCTCTCTGGTGCGCTCGAACTCAGTCTCCTGGGCTATCCTGTTTCCCGGAGCCCTCGGCCTGCTTGGCTTGGCCTGGGGAGGACGCCGCCGCGAATGGCTGCGCCGGCTCTCGCTGGTCGCCCTGGTCGGCTTGGTCACCATGATGGGCGCCACGGCCTGCGCGCCGCGCTACAACTACTACAACCACGGCCCCATCCCCAATC
>CAVZNE010000225.1:0-3882 GCA_963776445.1 Terriglobales bacterium | reverse complement strand
TGCCGAGCAGTTCTTCCAGTGGCGCAAGTGGAAAGCCTACGGGACGGGCGTGGCCGGCGATCTGTTTGTGCATCTGTTCAGCGGCACCCACTTCATCACCGGCTCGCACGGCCCCACGCGGGGTTATGCCACCGGCGGCCTGCGTTTCTGGAAGGATGGCCGCGACGTGCCCGACGTGATGCTGGGCCTGTTCGACTATCGCGAGGGCTTCAACCTGAGCCTGCGCGTCAACTTTGTAGACGGCGGCGAAGAGAGCGAGGGCCTTGTCTTTACCGGTTCGGAAGGCACCATGGAGATTGGCGGCAACGCCGTGACGGTGAGCCGCGTTCCGCGCGAAACCGAACCCGGCCTGGTGATCGACACCTACGCGGATGCCACGCAGAAACAGATTCGCGACGCCTACAAGGAGAAGTATCCCCGGCAGCATCCGGCAGGAGAGCCGCCGGTGGGCTACGAGAAGTTTGTTGCGCCCGCCGGATACAGCGACAGCTACGACCATTTCAAGAATTTCTTTGCCTCGGTACGTTCGCGCCAGCCGGTTGTGGAGGATGGAGTGTTTGGCTTCCGCGCCGCCGGAGCCGCTCTCTTGAGCAACGTCAGCTATGAAAGCGGCGCTGTGGCGCATTGGGATCCGGAGGCGATGAAACTGTTGTAGGGCCGCGGCAGCAGCAGCGTTTACTGCGACAAAAACTGCCTTTCCATCCTTGCGATTGCATTTCGATGAAATAGCTGTCGCAAGGATGGAATAGCATTGCCGTTTCAAGGGCGGAATTATCCAAATGTCTTGAACTCGGCCTGCATATAATAAGCCGCAGAACGCAAAGGAGCTGTAATGCAAGCTCGGAGATTAACGGCATTTTGTTTCGCGGCAACTCTAGCGATTCCATCTTGTGCGCAGTCTTCCAATGATCCTGTCGTTACGTTTGCGATAGGCACGAAACTCACTTTGGCAACTTCTTCGGGCCAAGTTGCGCGGGAAATCCACCTCAAGCATCCTGTTTACGATTTCGCTCTCTCGAAGGATCGGAAGCAGCTTGTCACTGTTTCTCCCGACACTGAGACCGGAGGAAATCTAAGTTTGCTCGATCTACAAACTCAAGCGCAAATACAGTTGACAAACGGGCATTTGTATTTCAAGGCCAAGGACTTGAATAAGGGTGAAACCGAGGTTTATGAGGATCCGCAATTCTCACCGGATGGTCGTAGTCTTACGTTTGCAATTCACACCGACAACCCCGGTGACGGAAATGATGCAATCAATGACAGTGGACCTATCGCTGTGATGGAGATGAAAACCCGCAAGGTTCGGGTGCTGAAGTCGACAGAAAACATTGATGGCCAAGGGTTCTGCTTTGCAAATACCCCGATGTGGTCGCCCGATGGTAAGTGGATTCTCTTCAATTGCGAAGCGGGCGGTTTTATCACCGATGTTCGAGGAACGACTCTTCGAGATCTGAAGTTGGGGACGGATCAGGACCCCAATGCTTACGCAGTGTCGTGGGTAGGGAATAGCTGCGTTCTGTTCGTGCAATCGCATACAACCAACGGATCGCTGGACCCCAGTAAAGATGAAGTCTTCTTGTACAACTTGAGGACATCCAGTTCTCAGAAGCTCGCCTCATGGACGGCGCTTCCGAGTTGGAGAACTGCCGGACTTCGCGAGGCGTCGGAATCGGTATTCATCCTGGAATCCCATGCGGGAAGAACCATTGAGACAAAAGGCAAGGAGTGGACATTCCCAGCGACCCAGCGGGTTTTCAGTGGGCATTATTCCTGGAAAGCACCCGCTGCCCATATCATTGGCGGTTGGCAGGTCGCCTCGATTCCCCATGGATGTGAATAACGCAAACACTCGGGATGCCAAGTAAACTATCCCCATGACCAAGCGGATCGGTATACATCTGGGCACGGCGGGCGGGGCTTCCAACGCCGTGGAGCGGGCGCGGGAGATTGGCGCCAATACCTTTCAGATTTTTTCGTCCAGCCCGCGCATGTGGCGCGCGCCCAAGGTGGATCCCGCGCAGGCCGCGCGGATGAAAGAACTGCGCGCGAAGCTCGACGTGGGGCCGCTGGTGATTCACACCAGCTACCTGGTCAACGTGTGCAGCCAGACCGACGAGGTGCGCGAGAAGAGCGTTGCGGCTTTCCGCGGCGAAATCGAGCGGGCGCTCACCTTTGGCGCAGAGTACCTGGTGCTGCATCCCGGCTCGTGGAAGGGCCTGACGCGCGACGAGGGGTTGAAGCTGGCGGCCGACTCCATTACGCGCGCCATCGACGGGCTGCCGTGGCAGGGAACACCGTTTCATATCCTGATTGAAAACACCGCCGGGGCGGAGTTCTCGTTGGGCGGCAAATTTGAGCAGGTGGCCGAATTGGTGGAGCGGCTAAAGCCCACCGCGCCGGTGGCCGTGTGCCTGGATACCTGCCACACCCACGTGGCTGGATACGACCTGGTCAGCGCCGAGGGGTACGAGCAGACCATCGCCCTGGCGGCTTCGACCATCGGGCTGGACGCGGTGCGCGTCTGGCACATGAACGACGCAAAGGCCGAGCGCGGCTCCAAACTGGACCGCCATGAGCACATCGGCCAGGGCACCATGGGCGTGGAACCCTTCCGGCGGCTGCTGAACGACCCGCGCTTTGCGCATGCCGCGTTTATTGCCGAAACCCCGGTGGACGAGCCCGGCGACGAGGAGCGCAATGTGCGGGTGCTGAAGAGTTTGGTGGAATAGAACGCCGTCCGCTCCAGCGTCTCCCGTTTACACTGAAGTAGATATGGCGGAAGACATCGAACTGCGTTACGACCCCTCGGCGATTGAACCCAAATGGCAGCAGCGTTGGGCTGCGGACCCTGCAATGTATGCGGCGGAGCCCGCGGACTGCGGCAAGCCCAAGTATTACGTGCTTGAGATGCTGCCTTACCCCAGCGGCCAGTTGCACATGGGCCACGTACGCAACTACTCCATTGGCGACGCGCTGGCCCGGCACATGTGGATGCGCGGCTACAACGTGCTGCATCCCATGGGCTGGGACGCCTTCGGCCTGCCCGCCGAGAACGCCGCGCTCAAGCACAATACGCCGCCGCGCGAGTGGACCCTCTCCAACATCGCCGCCATGAAGGTCCAAATGGACCGGCTCGGCCTGGGCTACGACTGGGCGCGCGAGGTTGCGACCTGCCTGCCCGAGTACTACCGCTGGAACCAGTGGTTCTTTCTGCGCATGTACGAAAAGGGCCTTGTTTACCGCAAAAAGAGCAAGGTGAACTGGTGCCCGGTGTGCGCCACGGTGCTGGCCAACGAGCAAGTGGTGAACGGCTGCTGCTGGCGGCATGAGACCACGCCGGTGGAGCAGCGCGACCTGGTGCAGTGGTTCTATCGCATCACCGCCTACGCCCAGGAACTGCTCGACGGGCTGGACAAGCTCGACGGCTGGCCGGAAAAAGTCCGCACCATGCAGCGCAACTGGATCGGCCGCAGCGAAGGCACGGAAGTCGATTTTTTCCTGGAAGAGCAGGGAACAGGGAACAGGGAGCAGGGAACCGACAAGACGCGGATTCGCGTTTTTACCACCCGCGTAGACACCATCTTTGGCGCGACCAGCGTGCAACTTGCGCCGCAGCATGCGCTGGTGGCCTCTTTCACGGCTACCGATGCCGCGCTGAAGGCGCAGGTCGACGAGCTGATCGAGCAGCAGAAGAAGGCTCGCGAAGCCGGCGACCTGGGCGCGATTGAAAAGCACGGCATTGCGACTGGCCACTTCGCCATCAATCCCTACAACGGCGCGCGTGTGCCCATCTGGGTGGCCAACTACATCCTGGCCGACTACGGCACCGGCGCCATCATGAGTGTTCCGGCGCACGACGAGCGCGACTTCGAATTCGCC
>CAVZNE010000224.1:0-4607 GCA_963776445.1 Terriglobales bacterium | reverse complement strand
AAGGCGGGCGGCCATCTTGTGCTCGGCCAGCGCTCTGCAATGAAGGACGCGGACAACGCACGCTGGCCACAGCGGCAGCCCGGTCCGCTGGCGGAGCTGCTGGGCGGCGCAGTCGCGCAGTTCTATGCAATCAAGTCGCCGATTCCGGTTGCCGGAACATGGGGTGCAGGAACAGCCGAGGGCTATGTTGAGCAGTTGACCGCGATTGCCCCGGACGTGAAAGTGCTGATGCGCTACGGCAAGAGCGACGGGTGGCTGGATGGACAGCCTGCCGCAATTACGCGCAGCGTGGGCCACGGGAGCATTACTTACATTGGCGTCGCGCTGGACGACGCCGCGCTGCGTGAAGCCGCAGAGTGGATGTTGAAGGAGAGCGCAGTTGAGCCGGAGTTGCCTGCTGTTCCCGAGGGCGTTGAAGTGTACCGGCGCGCAGGCGCGGGGAAGAATGTTTTCATCTTCGAGAATTTTTCAGGGCACGTGGAGACGGTCCATCTGCCTCACGCGATGAGCAATGTGCTGGATGGCGGCAAAGCGCAGAACGTTACGCTGGAACAGTATGGCGTGGCGGTGATGGAAGTGCAGACGAGTGGCAATTTCGGTCCGCAATAGGCAAGGCACTCCGCTTCCGCAAGAGTCTTGATTGAGTTGAGAGGAGAGTTCAGAATGCAAACGCGAAGAGATTTCCTTGGAAGTGCGGCAGCCGGGCTGGCCGTGATGGGCCTGAATCCGATTGCCTTTGCCGAAAAGTTGAATCGGCCAGTCGGGGTGCAGCTTTACACGGTGCGGAGCCTGGTAGACAAAGACCTGCCCGGGACGCTGAGTGCGATCCGCAAAATCGGTTATCGCTATGTGGAAACCTTTGTGGCGCAGTACAAGATGAGCGCCAAGGATTTGCGCAAGGCAATTGAGGAGGCCGGCCTGACGGTGCCCAGCACTCATTTTGGCTACAACGACTTTGAGGCACGGCTGGACTATGCCAAGGAACTGGGCACGGAGTGCGTGGTTTGCTCGATGATTCCGCCTTCGATTGCCGACTCGGTGGATGGATACAAGCGGGCCGCGGACCAGTACAACGCGTGGGCAGCCAAGGCCAAGACGATGGGGCTGCGATTTGGCTTCCACAACCACAACGTCGAGTTCAAGGAGTACGGCGGCAAAACAGGGATCGAGTTGCTGTTGGAACACACCGATCCTGCGCTGGTGCAATGGCAGATGGACTGCTACTGGGTGGCGCAGTCCGGGCATGATCCCGTGGCCCTGTTGCGCCGCTATGGCAAGCGCGTCCAGTCGCTCCATGTGAAGGATCGCCTGCCCAATGCGGCGCCCTCGCTGGAACTCGGACCAGCCGCCGCGCACTTTACGGAAGTGGGGGGCGGGACGCTGGACTGGAAGTCGCTTCTGCACCTGGCCACGACCGAGCATGTCTCCTACCTATTTGTGGAGCAGGACCAGACGGACCGGCCACCTCTGGAGAGCCTGCAGATCAGCTACACCAATCTCGGCAAGCTCATGAGCCAGGAGTAAGCCTGGCAAGGGAACGAACATGCACTGCGGCCTGTGCGCATGCGGTAATGAACATGCGCGCAGGCGCGCTATCATTCACAATCATTCACAATCGATTGACAGTCGCCGATGGGGTTGGATATAGTTTTCCAGACTCGCCGGGATAAGCCAATCGGTCGACAACGATCTGCTTTTGTGAGCGCTTGAGTGCACACAAGCAGCCAATCCGTTGCATCGTTCCAAATGGGAGAAGATGTGCAAACAAAACTGACGCCGGGAAAACTTGCAGGACTGACAGCTGTCTCAGATCGCCGGGGCGTGATTGCCGCAGTAGCCATGGATCAGCGCGGGCTACTGAAGAATATGCTGGCGCGAGAACTGGGAGTCAGCGAGCCACCGGCAAAAATGATGTCGGAGTTCAAGCAGTTGGTGGCGAGGACGCTCACCAAGCATGCTTCGTCGATCCTGCTGGATATCGAGTATGGCCTGGAGGCCACAAAGAACATCAACGGGAAGGGCCTGTTGCTGGCGTATGAACATGCGGGATACAGTCCCGACCGGCCGGAACGGTTGCCCTCGCTGATGGCGGGCTGGTCAGCGCTGCGCATCAAGGAATCGGGCGCAAACGCAGTCAAGATTCTTGTTTACTACACGCCTTTCGAGAAGGAGTGGGTGAACGAGCAGAAGAAGGCCTGGGTGGAGCGGATTGGCGCGGAGTGTCGCGCTGTCGACATGCCGCTGTTTCTGGAGTTCCTAGGTTATCCCGTGCATGGCGAGGATCAGGCGGGGATCGACTATGCCCGCCGCAAGCCGGAGATTGTGCTGAGTTCCATGAAGGAGTTCAGCAAGGATCGCTATGGCGCGGACGTGCTGAAGCTCGAGGTTCCCATGCAAATGGCGTATGTCGAGGGCACGAAGGCGTTCAAGGGCGAGAAGCTGCACACGCGCGCCGAGGCGATGGAACTGATGCGCACGGCTGCCGCGTTGACCGACAAGCCCATGATCTATCTGTCGGCCGGAGTGAGCAGCGAAGTATTCGTAGAAACCCTGGAATTGGCGGCCGAGAGCGGCGTGGAGTTTCATGGCGTTCTGGCCGGAAGGGCAACGTGGCAGGATGGCGTGCCCGTGTATGCAAAGCACGGTCCGACCGCACTGGAAGAGTGGCTCAACACCATCGGTGCGCAGAACGTGAAGAACGTCAATCGGGTGCTGGAGAACGCTCGCCCGTGGTATGAAGCTCGCTGCATGAAGGCGTAGACTTCAGCCCCGGACAAGCCGGTTGCCAACAGAATTGGCGGCATCGCCCGTGGAGCGCTGACTGCCGCAACGTGTTGCTGGGGGATGCTTGCCAGAAGTGGAAGAAATGCGCCGCGATGAAACCGTAACCGCTCCGGATGCGCACGGGTGCCGGCTTCCGTGCGCATCCGGAGCGGTTACGGTTTCATCGCGGCGCATTTCTTCCACTTCTGGCAAGCGTCCCCCAGCATCACAATGCGGCAGGCAGCGCCCCGCGGGCGATACCGCCAATTCTGTTGGCAACCGGTATGTCCGTGGCAGAAGCCTACGCCCGCATGCAGCGAGATTCAAACCACGGGCGAGCGCTCTCCAGTACCCGATTGACGTTCTTCACATTCTGCGCACCGACGGTGTTGAGCCACTCTTCCAGTGCGGCCGGACCGTGCTTTGCATACACCGGCACGCCATCCTGCCACGTTGCCCTGCCTGCCAGAACGCCATGAAACTCCACGCCGCTCTCAGCCACCAATTCCAGGGTCTCTACGAATACTTCGCTGCTCACTCCGGCTGACAGATAGATCATTGGCTTGTCGGTCAACGCGGCTGCCGTGCGCATCAGTTCCATCGCCTCGGCGCGTGTGTGCAGCTTCTCGCCCTTGAACGCCTTCGTGCCCTCGACATACGCCATTTGCATGGGAACCTCGAGCTTCAGCACGTCCGCCCCATAGCGATCCTTGCTGAACTCCTTCATGGAACTCAGCACAATCTCCGGCTTGCGGCTAGCATACTCGATCCCCGCCTGATCCTCACCATGCACGGGATAACCTAGGAACTCCAGAAACAGCGGCATGTCGACAGCGCGACACTCCGCGCCAATCCGCTCCACCCAGGCCTTCTTCTGCTCGTTCACCCACTCCTTCTCGAAAGGCGTGTAGTAAACAAGAATCTTGACTGCGTTTGCGCCCGATTCCTTGATGCGCAGCGCTGACCAGCCCGCCATCAGCGAGGGCAACCGTTCCGGCCGGTCGGGACTGTATCCCGCATGTTCATACGCCAGCAACAGGCCCTTCCCGTTGATGTTCTTTGTGGCCTCCAGGCCATACTCGATATCCAGCAGGATCGACGAAGCATGCTTGGTGAGCGTCCTCGCCACCAACTGCTTGAACTCCGACATCATTTTTGCCGGTGGCTCGCTGACTCCCAGTTCTCGCGCCAGCATATTCTTCAGTAGCCCGCGCTGATCCATGGCTACTGCGGCAATCACGCCCCGGCGATCTGAGACAGCTGTCAGTCCTGCAAGTTTTCCCGGCGTCAGTTTTGTTTGCACATCTTCTCCCATTTGGAACGATGCAACGGATTGGCTGCTTGTGTGCACTCAAGCGCTCACAAAAGCAGATCGTTGTCGACCGATTGGCTTATCCCGGCGAGTCTGGAAAACTATATCCAACCCCATCGGCGACTGTCAATCGATTGTGAATGATTGTGAATGATAGCGCGCCTGCGCGCATGTTCATTACCGCATGCGCACAGGCCGCAGTGCATGTTCGTTCCCTTGCCAGGCTTACTCCTGGCTCATGAGCTTGCCGAGATTGGTGTAGCTGATCTGCAGGCTCTCCAGAGGTGGCCGGTCCGTCTGGTCCTGCTCCACAAATAGGTAGGAGACATGTTCAGTCGTGGCCAGGTGCAGAAGCGACTTCCAGTCCAGCGTCCCGCCCCCCACTTCCGTGAAGTGTGCGGCGGCGGGTCCAAGTTCCAGCGAGGGCGCAGCATTTGGCAGGCGATCCTTCACGTGAAGCGACTGGACGCGCTTGCCATAGCGGCGCAACAGGGCCACGGGATCATGTCCGGCCTGCGTCACCCAGTAGCAG
>CAVZNE010000223.1:0-6934 GCA_963776445.1 Terriglobales bacterium | reverse complement strand
CAGGCACGCAGGACTTCATTTTGAGCACCATCAACGCCGACCAGGACTGGGGCGTCTACATGCAGGCGCTGCGGCCCACGGGGACGCTGTGCTTTGTAGGGATTCCGCCCTCGCCGGTGTCGATCCACGCCTTTCCGCTGATCTCCGGGCAGCGCTCCGTGACCGGCAGTCCCACCGGCAGCCCTTCCCGGCTACGGGAGATGCTGGACGTGGCGGCCCGCCACGGCGTGAAGGCCCAGACCGAACTCTTCCCCATGTCGAAGGCCAACGAAGCCATCGAGAAGGTGAAGAAGAACAAGGTCCGGTACCGGGCCGTGCTGGCGAACTAGACCTGAAGGGCGCGCTCATGAGCGCGCCCTTGGTTTATCCCTCTGCTGCGACCTATGGAAAACCCAACAAGAACCTATAGACATGCGCAATTGAGACGTGTTTTCCGCAGATATTTTTAGAAGACGAATTCCGGCCTCCCTTATCCACAAGAACCCCGCGCCACGGCGTTGACCCTGCCCGCCCGGCTCCTTAGAGTCGGTAAATGGGGAGAAATTTGCCCCGCGGCAGAGTTGCGCCGCAACGCGATTTGTATTTTTGAACGAAAGTACGCACCGCCCCATCGACTCGGAGAGAAAATGCTGAAACTCAAGAAGATCCACATTCTCGGCTTTAAAAGCTTCTGTGACCGCACGGAATTGACCGTGCCGGGGACGGGCATAGCCGTCGTGGTGGGACCGAATGGATGCGGGAAGTCCAACATTCTGGACGGGGTGAGCTGGGTGCTGGGCGAGCAGAGCGCCAAGACCCTGCGCGGCACGCACATGCAGGACGTGATCTTTGCCGGAACCAGGGACCGCAAGGCGCTGGGCATGGCCGAAGTGACGCTGACCATGGTGGATCCCGAGTCCTACGAGGGCCCGGTTCCGGTGGAGCCGGAGGTGGAAGTCGACCACAACGGCCCCACCGACTGGGACGAGAACGAGGTTCGCCAACAGCGAGCCAACGAAGCCGAAGAGATTATTGCCGAGCAGCAGCCGGGTCAGGCTACTGACGAAGAGAGTGCGGAAGGGTCTGCGCCGCCGCTGCTGGCCGCGACGGAGGGTCCGCAGGCGGTGGTGCTGAAGATTCGCCGCCGCAAGTTCCACCGGACGCCGCAGAAGGGCGAGATCGTGATTACCCGGCGTCTGTTCCGCACCGGGGAGAGCGAATACCTGCTGAACGGGAAGCTGTGCCGGCTTCGGGACATTCAAGATATTTTTATGGGCACCGGCCTGGGACCGGAGAGCTACGCCATCATCGGTCAGGAGCGGATTGGGCAACTGTTGAGCTCCAAGCCGCACGACCGGCGGGCGATTATCGAAGAGGCCGCGGGCATTACGCGCTTCAAGAACAAGAAGCGGCTGGCCGAGTTGCGGCTGGAGAGCGCCAAGCAGAACCTGGCCCGCGTGGACGACATTTTCGAAGAAGTGACGCGGCAGATGAACAGCCTGAAGCGGCAAGCGTCAAAGGCGGAACGGTTTGCCGCAGTGCGCGACGAGCTGCGCATGAGACTGCGCGTGGTGCTGGCCAGCCGCATGGCGACGATGGACGCGGACCAGGCGCGGCTGCAGCAGGAGATTACCGCTTTGACGGAGCGGATCAACGGCTGGGCCACCGAGATTGGCGCGAAGGAAGCCAGCCAGCACACGCTGACCGAGCGCGGCTATGAACTGGACCGGGAAGGCCAGGAGGCGCAAACCCAAGCCAATGCGGCGGCGCTGGAGCTGGAGCGGGCCACGGCTCGGGAGCGCGGCAATGCGGAGCGCGTGGCCGAGCTGGAAGTGCGGATCGAGACGGCTGGGACAGAACTGGAAGCCACCAAGACGCAGTTGGGCGGCATTGCCGAAGAGAAAGCGCAGCAGCGGCAGTTTCTGGAGACGGCGGCAGGCGAGGCCAAGGCCTTTCGTCTGAAGGTGGAGGCGCGGCAGCAGGAAGCGCGCACGGCCGCCGACGAGGTTTTCAAAGTGGAGCGGGAGCTTGAAACCAGCCGCCGCCACGCCATGAATCTGCTGACCCTGGCCGGCAACGCACGCAACCACACGGCCCAGGGAGAAGAGAGCCTGGCGGCGCTGGAACGCGAGGCCGAGCGGCTGCAAGCGGAGATGGGCCAGGCGCGCAATGAGTTTGAGAACCTGGGCGTACAAAACGGGCTGGCCAGGCAGAAATTTGAGACCGCAACCGAGGCGCTGAAGCGGCTGGAAGGCGAGATTGCGGCGCTACGCGCGGGTTTGCAGGCCAACCGGGCCGAAGAAAACAGCTTGCGCACTCGCGCCAATCAACTGCGCAGCGAACAGGCTACGGTGGGCGGACGGCGCAACTCGCTGGAGGCGCTGATCCGCAACCACAGCTACTCGACCGACAGCGTAAGACGGCTGCTGAAGCCGGGGGCGCTGGGCGAAGGCGGTTCGCCGGTGGGCACGCTGGCGGACTTTTTGGAAGTGAGCGGGACGCATGAAGCCGTAGTAGACGAGTTTCTGCGCGAGGAATTGAACTATGTGGTGGTGGAGAGCTGGGCGACAGCCGACCAGGGCGTGCGCCTGCTGAAGTCCGGCGTGGACGGCCGGGCGACGTTCCTGATCCATGAGGCGCCCGCGGACCAGAGCTTGGTGGAAGGAAGCGGCAACTCGATCACCGGCCCCGGCATTACTCCGCTGAAGGATTCGATCAAGGTACTGAACGGCTTTGGGCGGTCGCTGGAGCAGATTCTACCCAAGCTGGGGCACGGATACCTGGTGGAGGATGCAGGCGAAGCGCAACGGCTGGCCGCACTGCATTGCCAAGCCTATTTTCTGACGCCGGAGGGCGAGTGCTTCCACAACGCGACGGTGACCGGCGGCAAACCGGCCAGCGAGGGTCCGCTGGCGCTGAAGCGCGAACTGCGCGAGGCGGAGAGCAAGCTGGCCAAGCTGGAAAGTGCCCTGGCGCAGGCGGAGGCGGAAGCCGCGGCGCTGACCCGGACCATCGAGGAAGCGACGGCGCAACTGGAAGAGCGCAGCGCGGAGCGGCGGCAGGCCGAGACCGACACCGCCAACCAGGGCGCGGCGCTGAAACAGATGGAGGCCGAGGCGCAGCGGATTGAGCGTCGGCTGCAGGACTGGACGATGCAGTCCGCGCGCAACAAGGACGCGCGCGAAACCAAGAAGATCAGCATCGACCAGAAGCGCGCAGAGACGCAGCGCATGGAGGCCGAGCACGCGGCGGCCGAGGCCGGCCTGGACGAGATGCAGGCCAAACTGGACCTTCTGCGCCAAAGCCGCGAGAGCTTGCAGCAGGAAGCGGCGCAGGTGACGGCGGAGCTGGCCGGCCTGGAAGAGCGGCGGCGCGGCGCGGAAGCAGCCTTCCAGCGCATCGACCGGCTGCACGGCGACCTGGAGCGGCGGGTGCAGACCATTGAGCAGCAGCGGACCACCGCCGAGAAGGAACGGGAACAGCGCATTGCCGAGAGCGCCTCGCTGGCGCAGCGCGAACAGGAACTAACGGCCCAGCGCGCCGAGGCTCTGGCCCTGGCGCAGACGCTGGCCAGCCAGGCGCAGGCCCTGCGGGTGCAGTTGGCGGACCTCGAGACGGAGCTGAAGACGGGACGCGCGGGACTGGACCAGTTGCGCGAAGACCGCGCCACGCGCGCCAGCGAAGTGGCCAAGCTGCACGCCGACCTGGAACATCTGGAGGCAAGCTGCCTGGCCGAAGTAAACGTCGAGGCTGCCGTCATCCGCGCCGATGCGGAGATTGTGCACCTGGCGGGCGAGGATCTGGTTGCCGAAGAGGAAACCTGCCGCACGCTGCGCCAACGCATGGAGCAGATGGGGCCGGTGAACATGATGGCCCTGGACGAGTACAAGGAGACGGCGGAGCGGCACGGATTCCTGGACACGCAGCGCAAGGATCTGACCGAATCGATCGAGAATACGCAGGACACGATCAAGGAGATCGATCGCATCTCGCGCACCAAGTTCGACGAGGCGTTTGCACGGATCAACGACAACTTTGCGCAGGTGTTCTCACGGCTGTTCCAGGGCGGACAGGCCTTCCTGCGGCTGACGGACGCGGACAATCAGGCGGAGAGCGGGCTGGAGATTGTGGCTTCGCCTCCGGGCAAGAAGCTGCAGAACGTGCTGCTGCTCTCAGGCGGAGAAAAGGCTCTGACCGCGCTGGCTCTGCTGGTGGGCATCTTCCAGTTCCAGCCCAGCCCGTTCTGCGTGCTGGACGAAGTGGACGCGCCGCTGGACGACACCAACGTGGGCCGCTTGAGTGACCTGCTGCACTCGATGAGCCGGGATACGCAGTTCCTGGTGGTGACGCACTCCAAGCGCATGATGCACACTGCGGACATGATCTACGGCGTGACCATGCAGGAGCCGGGCGTGTCGAAGGTGGTGAGCGTGAGGCTGGGACACGACCAGCAGCAGCGGGCCACGGCGTAGGACGGCCACAGCACAAGAACATACCAGTAGAAAAGAGCAGCCAGTCGGCCCTTGCGAAGGGGAAGCCGATTGGCTGCATTTCTTTTGGGTGAAGCGACCTTGACGAAAGGCGGACCAAGCGGAGGACGATTCGGATGTGTCGGATCACTCCAGGAATTTGGGGCAAAAAAACACCCCCGAAGGAAAACATCACTCCGGAGGCGCTTGCGTAATACAAGTAAAAACGGGGACCAGTAGCCGACACTGGAGGTCGGTAGCGCGCGGCTACTGGTGATCCCTGCACAAACGAAGCTAGCCGCGGCTTCCCCTTTCCACTGCTGCCTCGTGTCGCCCGGCTCTAAGAGAGCTTTTGTTGCTCACTCTCCGAACCATGTTGACAACTGGAGTGTCTCCCATGCAGAAGTAGCGTTCCGTGACGGCCGTCACAGGGGTATATAGAATTGAATCAACGGGCATCGCCACATGGATTTAACCACGGCCCAGGTTGCATGGCTGCTCAATTTTGTACACTTTTGCCGGCAACCAGGAATTGACAAAGCACGGCGCTGGCCGGACAATCGGAACTTCAGTTCCCTCCAACGGAAGGCCTTCAAGTGACAGCTCTTTTGACTACGAATCTGGGCGCTACGCCCCTGCTTGGGCGGGGCAAAGTGCGCGATCTTTATGCGGTGGACGGCGCCTTGCTGCTGGTGGCCACCGACCGTATTTCAGCTTTTGACCATGTGCTTGGAACCGGCATTCCGGGCAAGGGCAAGATCCTTACCCAGATCTCGCTGTTCTGGTTCGATCTGCTGAAGGACCTGGTTCCGAATCACCTGATCACGGCCGACGTGGCGGAATATCCCGCGTCGCTGCATCCCTATGCCGATCAGTTGGAAGGCCGGTCGATGCTGGTGAAGCGGGCCGAGATGTTCCCCGTGGAGTGCGTGGCGCGCGGCTACCTGACCGGATCGGGATGGAAGGAGTACCAGTCCAGCGAAACCGTGTGTGGAATTCCGCTGCCGGCCGGGTTGTTGGACGGATCGCGCCTGCCGGAGCCGTTGTATACGCCTTCGACCAAAGGCGAGGCAGGAACTCACGACGAAAACATCTCCTACGCGGCAACGGTAGCGGCGATTGGCGAGGCCGATGCGTTGGAGTTGAAGCGGCTGACGCTGGCCCTCTATTGCAGGGCGCAGGAACATGCTGAATCTCAAGGCTTGATTCTGGCCGACACAAAATTCGAGTTTGGGCGGGTTTCGGGAGAGATACTGCTTGCCGATGAAGTGTTGACGCCGGACTCGTCGCGGTTTTGGGAAGGCGCGACGTGGAAGCCGGGCGGCGCGCAGCCCTCGTTCGACAAACAGTTCGTACGCGACTATCTTGAATCGATCCACTGGAACAAGCAGGCGCCTGCGCCCGGTTTGCCGGACGAGGTGGTGGAGCGCACCCAGGCCAAATATCTGGAAGCCTTCCGGCGTTTGACCGGGACGGATTTGAGTTTGTAGAGCGGAAGCGGAGAGCCGCATGACGTGGGCGGATTGGGCGATCGTAATCGTGATGGGGCTGTCGGTTCTGAGCGGACTGTCGGAGGGTTTTTTCCGCTCCGCCTGTTCGCTGGGTGGGCTGTTTGTGGGCCTGGTGCTGGCGGCATGGAATTACGCGAAGGTTGCGGCGCTGCTGCTGCCCTTGGTGCGCATGGACGCGGTTGCCAATACCATCGCATTCCTGCTGATCGCGCTGCTGGTCATGGGCGTAGTCGGAATCATCGGCAAGATATTGGCCAATGCCCTGCATGCCGTGGGATTGGGTTGCCTGGACAAGCTGGCGGGCGCGGCATTCGGATTTTTGCAGGGCGCGCTGCTGGTGACGTTGTGTATCGTGGTGACCCTGGCCTTTTTTCCGCAGGCGCATTGGCTGGCGACGGGCCGGCTGCCCAGGCTGTTCCTGGGGGCTTGCAACCTGAGCACGCACATGAGCCCGGCAGAGCTGGCCGAACGGGTGCGCCACGGCTTGCAGGTGCTGGAGCAGGAGTCGCCGTGGTGGCTGCACCCTGAAAGCAACGGGTTGCACCCCGGAAGCGGCAGCGCGTGACCCTGGGCACGGCACAGCGGCGAAAAGTAGGGCAAACTAAGAAGAGCAAGAGGTGGAAGTGAGACGAGAACTGGACAACCTGGTGACGCAAATGCACTCCAGCGGCATCCCTTACGATGAGGCCGTGCGGGAGTTCAAGAAACAATATCTACGAGAAGTGTTGGTGGCACACCGGGGGAACCAGTGCAAGGCGGCCGAAGAGTTGGGGATGCACCGGAACACGCTGAGCCGCACCATGTCCGAGCTGGGATTGGAACTGGCCGAAGTGCGGGCGGGACTCAAGCGTCCGCCCCGCAGCGAACGTCCTGTGTATAGCGTGATCCGTCCGAGCTACCGCCAAGGCTGACGAATCGCCCAAGAAGACATGCAAACAACTCCACAGACCAACGAAGCGCGCGTAGCAATACATC
>CAVZNE010000222.1:0-7297 GCA_963776445.1 Terriglobales bacterium | reverse complement strand
CAGGCCCGATGTGGTGGGGCAAACGGTGAATCTGAGCGGAGTGGCCTACACCATTGTGGGTGTGCTGCCGCCGGACTTTGAATTTGCGCCGCGGGAGATTGCCGAGTTCTTTGCGCCGCTGCGCCCCACCGGGGAGTGCGAAAAGCGCCGCAGTTGTCACAATCTGGACGGCGTCGGCAGGCTGAAGGACGGCGTTACCGTGGGCGGCGCGCTGGCGCAGCTGCAGGCGATCGCACTCCGGTTGGAAAGCCAGTATCCCGATTCCAATCGCGGCCAGGGTGCCAGCGTCATGCCTCTGTCGGCGGCGATTGCAGGAGACATCAAGCCCATTCTGCTGGTGCTGCTGGGCGGTGCGGGCTTGCTGCTGTTGATTGCCTGCGTGAATGTATCGAGCCTGCTGCTGGTGCGCGCGGAAAGCCGCCGCCGCGAGATTGCGGTACGCGGCGCGCTGGGTGCATCGCGTGCGCGATTGAGCCGGCAGTTTGTGACCGAGGCGCTGACGGTGGTTGCTTTGGGCACCGCACTTGGGCTCGCGCTTGCTTCTCTCGGCATGAAGGGGTTGAGCGGGTTGATCTCCAAGGACTGGATGGCAGGAATGCCCTTTCTGCACGGGCTGGGGCTGAATCCACGCGTACTGCTTTTCGCGGCCTGTCTTGCTGTATTTGCGGGGATTCTGTTTTCCCTCACGCCGATTCTGCACTTCCGCTTTTCCGACATGCGCAACGGCTTGACCGAGGGCGCGCGCGGGTCCGCGGGCAGGCTCTGGCGGCGCATGGGCGCAAACCTGGTGGTGATTGAGTTGGCGACCGCCATGGTGTTGCTGGCGGGCGCTGGCCTTCTGGGCAAGAGCCTGTTCAAACTGTTGCAGCAGGACCTTGGATTCAGGCCCGATCATTTGGCGACGCTGAATATAGGCTTGCCTTCGCTCGCCTTCTCGAAGAACGAGCAGCAGATTGCATTCGAACACTCGCTGCTGGACCGTCTATCAAGTCTACCGGGCGTACAGTCCGTAGCCGTCACCAACATGCTGCCGGTGAGCTGCAATTGCGATACGGATTGGGTGCGCTTTGTGGGCAAGCCTTACAACGGCATCCACAATGAGGTGAATGAGCGCGAGGTCAGCGCGGGCCTGTTTCAAACGTTACAGGTAAAGCTGAAGAGCGGCAGGTTTTTCACCGCCGCGGACGATGCGGGCAAGCCCAAGGTCGTGATCGTCAACCAGGCCTTCGCGCAAAAATATTTCCCTGGGGATAATCCGATTGGAAAGAAGATCGGCGACACAGAGCTGACACCAGCTTCGCTTCGCGAGATTGTCGGTGTGGTTGAAAACTTCAAGGATGCGGGCTTGGATGAGGAGCAATGGCCAGCCGAGTACGAGCCCTTCGATCAGAAACCCGATGGGTATCTTTACGTTGTGCTGCGTACCGCGCAAGATTCAGGCGCGATTCTGCCGGCACTGGCGCCTATGATTCATGCGTTGAATCCCAGCGTGAGCGTTGATTGGGAGAGGATGATGCAGGAGCGGATCGACGACTCGCAGGCGGCTTATATTCACCGCGCGGCGGCCTGGCTGGTGGCGGGTTTCGCCGCTCTGGCGTTGTTGTTGGGCGTGGTTGGCCTCTACGGAGTCATTGCCTATTCGGTGACCCAGCGAACCCGCGAAATCGGCGTGCGCATGGCGCTGGGAGCGCAGCGCGGTTCGGTCTATCGACTCATTCTGAAAGAGGCCGGCCGGTTGATTGCGGCGGGCGTGGCGCTGGGCCTGTTGGCAGCGGTTGGCGCGGCCATGCTGATGCGCAAATTGCTGTTCGGCGTGCAGGCCTGGGACGCGGCAACGCTGTTTGGAGTGGCGTTGCTGCTAGCGGTTTCGGCCTTGCTGGCCAGCTATTTCCCCGCCCGCCGCGCCGCTTCAGTGAATCCTGCTGAAGCCCTGCGGGCCGAGTAGTGAAGAGCCGGCTTGAGTGTGCTCCTGCTCTGGCCGGGGAAGCTTGAGACGCGGCAAGAGCAGGAAATCCGGTACTCCCATTCTTCCGCTAAACGCCAATCACGTCGCACAGTTCCTTCACTGCGGCAGCGCTCCTCTTCAATGCTGCGCTTTCTTCGGGACTCAACTTGATTTCGACAATCTGCTCAATGCCGTCCGCCCCCAGCTTGCAGGGAACGCCGACGTAGTAGCCGCTGATGCCGTATTCGCCTTGCAGGTAGGCCGCGCAGGGCAGTATCTTCTTCTTGTCCTTCAGGATCGACTCGCACATCTCTACCGCCGCTGCCGAGGGAGCATAGTAGGCGCTGCCCGTCTTCAGATGCTTCACGATCTCCGCGCCGCCGTCACGGGTGCGCTGCACAAGGGCGTCGATGCGCTCTTTTGAGAGCAACTCTGTAATCGGAATGCCGGCCACGGAGGTGTGGTTGACCAGCGGGACCATCGTGTCGCCGTGTCCACCCAGCACCAGGCAACTCATGTTGTTCACGCTCACGTTCAATTCGGCGGCAATGAAGCTCTTGAAGCGCCCCGAGTCCAGAATGCCAGCCATTCCGATGACCCGCTCGCGATTGAATCCAGACTGCCGATATGCGGTCTGCACCATCGCGTCCAGCGGGTTGGAAACCACAATCAGGATCGACTCAGGCGAATACACAACCACCTTCGAAACCACGTCTGACATGATCTTGAAGTTGGTGTGCAGCAGGTCGTCGCGGCTCATGCCCGGCTTGCGCGGAATGCCTGCCGTGATGATCACGATGTCGCTGTTGGCGGTGTCGGCGTAGTCGTTGGTGCCGGTGATGCGAACGTCCGATCGTTCGATGGGCAGCGCTTGTTGCAGATCGAGCGCCTTGCCCTGCGGGATGCCCTCCACCACATCGATCAGGACCACGTCGGCCAGTTCCTTGGCTATGATCCAGTGAGCTGCCGTGGAGCCCACATTGCCGGCTCCCACAATGGTAATTTTCTTGCGCATTTCTTCTCTCCTCGGGGAATGGGTGAAGCGGTTGTAAGCTAATAGTCGACAGCAAACAGTCAGAAGTTCACAGCCAACAGATGACAGTGACACAGGCTACTGTCATCTGTCATCTGCCTACTGTCACCTGTCTACAAATTGCCAATAATGCGTGTGGCAAACTCACTGGTGCCGACCTTGGTGGCGCCAGCAGTCTGGCGTTCAAAGTCGTAGGTCACATACTTCTGCAAAATGGTCTTTTCCAGCGACTGCTCGATGAGCCGCGCTGCTTCCTTCCAGCCGATAAACTCCAGCAGCATCACGCCCGACAGAATGACCGAGCCGGGATTGATCATGTCCTTGTCGGCATACTTGGGCGCGGTGCCGTGGGTAGCCTCAAACACGGCGTAGCCGTCGCCGATGTTGGCGCCGGGCGCGATGCCCAGTCCACCCACCTGCGCCGCGGCCGCATCGGAGATGTAGTCGCCGTTCAGGTTGGTGGTGGCCAGAACGCTGTAGTCCGCGGGGCGCAGAATGATCTGCTGGAAGATGGAGTCGGCGATCCGGTCGTTGACCAGGATCTTGTTCTTCCAGGCGCCGCGGCCGTGGGTCTCGCCAATGGAATCCAGAACCGTCTTCACCTCGGCATACACCGACTCGCGATAGCCCTGCGAGCCAAATTCCAGGCCGGGCTCGATCCGCGCCGCGTTCTCTTCGATGGAGATTTCAGGATTGGCTTCCACATTGCCCAGAATCCAGCTTTCGCGCTCGGTCACGGTTTGGTCGCGGAACTCTTCGACTGCGACCTCGTAGCCCCACTCGCGGAAAGCTCCTTCAGTGAATTTCTGGATGTTGCCCTTGTGCACCAGCGTCACGGTCTTGCGGCCCATCTCCAGTGCGGCGCGGATGGCGGCCCGCACCAGCCGCTTGGTGGCGAAGATGGAAATGGGCTTGATGCCCACGCCGGAGTCTTCGCGCACTTTTTTCTTCCCGCCCTTGAGCAGGTCGTCGTTGAGAAAATCGATCAGCCGCGCGGCCTCTGCCGAGCCCTGCTTGAACTCCACGCCCGCGTACACGTCTTCCGTGTTCTCGCGGAAAATCACAATGTCCAGCTTTTCCGGGTGCTTCACCGGGCTGGGCACGCCCTGGTAATACTTCACCGGGCGCACGCACTGATACAGGTCCAGAATCTGCCGCAGCGCCACGTTGAGCGAGCGGATGCCGCCGCCCACCGGCGTGGTCAGCGGTCCCTTGATGGAGACGCGCAGATCGCGGGCCGCGGCCACCGAGTCGTCCGGCAGCCAGGTGCCGAACCGCCGGAAGGCCTTCTCTCCGGCGTAGATCTCAAACCACTTGATCGAACGCTTGCCGCCATAGGCCTTTTCGACCGCGGCGTCAAACACCCGCTGCGAGGCCTTCCAGATGTCCCGGCCCGTGCCGTCGCCTTCAATAAAAGGAATGATGGGATGGTCGGGCACTTCAAACTGTCCGTTGCTGTACTCGATCGGTTGGCCGTCTTTGGGCAATTCCAGCCCGTTGTAGGTGGTTTGCATGGTATTTGGGGAATTCCTTTCCTTGTGCGGTCAAGGGAAGGCTACCATCTGCAAATTGGGAGTGGCAATGGCGGCTTTGGCGGCCTGTCCAGAGGAACGCCTATTTGTCTCTGCCTGCCTTGAAGGAATCTCCTCCAAAACGCGGAATTCCGAAGTGGCCTTGCAGATGCAGCAGGTCTTCGGGATTCAGGTTGCCGGCCACCGTTACCAGCGTCAGGCTCCGGGGCGTTTCCACCAGCACCACGCCACCGCGCACCGTCGCTCCGTCCAGCACCAGCCACGCGTCGGTGGTTCCGCTCTGCACCGGCCCTCCGGCGCGAGTGGTCGTCACCAGGTGCTTCCAGCCGCGCAGGTGGTAGGCCTGGCGAAGCGCTTCCACTTCTGTCTCGTCCGGAATGCCCGCGGCGCCGAACCGGAGCAGATGCACGCTGAGCCCGTCTAGCTTCCTAATGCTCTGCCGGGTCTCGCGCTCCGAGTCGGGAATCAGGCTGGCAGCCGCGCCCAGCAGCGCCCGGTCCAGAGTAAAGCTGGATTTGGCGGCGGCCAGTGAGTTCAACTGCGCCAGCGCGGGGGGCGTCCACTCCAAATCCACCGGGCCGCCGGCCGGATTGGCCGCAACCGCATCTGTGGACATGGATTGCGCGCCCGCGGGCTGCTGCGCCAGCAACTGCCCGCAGCAAATGCCGGCGCTCAGAACAACGATTCCTGCCGAAGAGATGAATCTCATGTCTGCTTAAACGCTCGGTGCGGCAAAAAGTTACGCTCAAACGCCTAAAAGACCCATTTTGTTACGCATCCGGGCAGATTCTCCGCCAACCTGCGACTCCGCGGCAGGTCAACGCCGGATGAATTCGCAATCCCTCCTGTTTCCAACCGCCCAGATGAGATAAACTCATGCGGGAACTGAAGAAAATATCGCGACTGTTAATCACATGGAGGGTACATAGAAATTGGGAAAAAGCATGGTCCCGAAGAGGCTTTTCTTTACCAAGGGTGTCGGTAGACACAAGGAGCGTTTGACGTCCTTTGAGCTGGCCCTCCGGGATGCGGGTATTGCCTCGCAGAATCTGGTCCGCGTCTCGTCCATCTTTCCCCCGCAGTGCAAGGTGTTGACCCGCAAGGAGGGTCAGAAGTACCTGAATCCGGGCGAAGTGGTTTTTGCGGTGATCGCGGAGAATTCCACCCGTGAGCCTCACCGCCTCATCGTTTCCAGCATCGGCGTGGCTATCCCCGCCGACCGCAACACCTACGGCTACCTCAGCGAGCACCACAGCTTTGGCGAAACCGAGGATCAGGCCGGCGACTACGCAGAAGAGTTGGCAGCCGAGATGCTGGCTACCACCCTGGACGTGGATTTCGATCCCGACAAGAGCTGGGACGAGAAAAAAGAGATTTACCGTATCTCTAACAAGATCGTCCGCACCAGCAACATTACCCAGTCGGCAGTGGGCGATAAAAACGGACTGTGGACCACCACCATCGCTGCCGCCGTTCTCATCCTCCCCGAGTAAGGGCTGCAGGCTTCTGACGGTGGATGAAAGAGGGGGCCCCATCCTCGCCACGCTTTTGTTTTTGTGGCCAGGGTGGGATCGCATTCACTTTCTTGACTCTTATCAGGCTCAAAGGCCAATCCCGCCCGGCGGGGTTGGCCTTGCTGCATCGCAACAGAGACTCGCCTCGGAGGACTCCCGGCACACTATGGTGAATGCACGCAAATACAACGTAGGGCTTGTGCAGATGAGCATGGGCCCCGACCCCGAGGCCAATCTCGCCTCCGCGGTGCGGCACATTGAAGAAGCCGCCCGGCTCGGCGCAAACATCGTTTGCCTGCCGGAGCTTTTCCGCGCCCAGTATTTCTGCCAGCGCGAAGATATTCGCCTCTTCGATCTGGCCGAGCCGATCCCCGGACCCACGACGGCTAAACTGGCCGAAGTGGCCCGCAAGTGCCGCGTATCCATCGTCGCCTCGCTCTTTGAGCGCCGCGCGCCGGGGCTTTATCACAACACGGCTGTCACCCTGAATTCTGACGGGGCCATCGTCAGCGTCTATCGCAAGATGCACATCCCCGACGATCCGCTCTACTTTGAAAAGTTCTATTTCACCCCCGGCGATCTGGGCTTTCAGGCCGTGGACACCGCTTTTGGCCGCATCGGAACGCTGGTCTGCTGGGATCAGTGGTACCCGGAAGGCGCGCGTCTCACTGCGCTCAAAGGCGCGGAGGTGCTGTTTTATCCCACCGCCATCGGCTGGCACCCGGCCGAGAAGGCAGAGTTCGGCACCGCGCAATATGACGCCTGGCAGACCATCCAGCGCGCCCACGCCATCGCCAACGGCGTCTATGTGGCCGGCGTCAACCGCGTCGGCGTGGAGCACGGCGACGTACTCGGCAATCGCGTTGGCGGGCAGGGGTTGGAGTTCTGGGGCGGCAGCTTTCTGGCCGATCCCTTTGGTCGCATCATCGCCAAGGCCTCGCACGACAAGGAAGAAATCCTGATCGGTACCATCGATCTCGGCCTGATTGAAGATACCCGCCGCAACTGGCCCTTCCTCCGCGACCGCCGCATCGACGCCTACGCGCCCATCACCAAGCGCTTCCTCGACCCCGTCAACACCTGGTCGGAAGACGGAGACTCCAAGTAGCGGCTGGCGCCCGATAACGGCTGTCATCCTGAGCGAACGCAGCGGGTCGAAGGACCTGCGGTTGTTTTTGCGATAATTTGTCCTCTCTAAAACGATTAGAATCGAGCTCTTCAAAGATGATCGAAACAACAAGACGACGAGTTGTTTAGATGTAAAAAAAACATC
>CAVZNE010000221.1:0-9850 GCA_963776445.1 Terriglobales bacterium | reverse complement strand
ATAACTCGTACCGCTATCGACATGGACGAATTGCTGAGCGTCATGATCGACTTATACGAACCTTCCATGTCGGAGAGAGGCATGCAAATCAAGCTGCGCAGCAGCGGACCCGTAAGAGTTACCGCGGATGCGTCGCTGATTCATCGCATGATTGCCAATCTCTTCGACAATGAGCTCAAGCATCTGCCTGCCGCGTGCACCGTGACAATTCACCTGAAGGCGGAGAACGGCGCCGCATCGCTCGTGCTGGAAGACGATGGCCCCGGATTCGCTCCAGAGGTTCTCCTCCATTTGTTCGAGCGCCGCGTAAAGGGAGCGCAGTCGAATGGCCACGGACTTGGCCTCGCATTCGTCGATGCCGTTGCGCGCGCCCATGGCGGAACCGTTTTGGCATGCAATCGTGAGTACGGCGGAGCGCGCATCGCAATAAGGCTGCCGCTCGCGCCTGAAGTGCCCACATCTTCCGCAGCTTGACCGTCTTTCAACAAATGCGCCGGCTGACTTTCCGCAAGAGCAATACAAAATAATGCATGGATTTTGCATTGCACCGGAGGGGTTCTCTGTCCTCAGGGACATTCGGTAGATGAAGATGCAGCCACGCTGAGCTGCGCCGTTTATCACTAAGAGGTGGACATGATGAGTAAGCCGCTCCAGCAGTGAACCGGTGATCCGTTCAGAGCCAAGGACTTCGGTCCGTTCTTGGAATGGCAAGTTACTTGTCACCGGCGTGGGGACGCGTTCATAGCGCTGACTGAAGGTCTCGAAGAGCAGCTCGGCGACGGTCTTGGACAGGGGGAAAGAAGACCAGCTCATCGACGATGTGAAGCTCATAGCTGGCCAGAAGCTTTTGGAAGCGCAGCATATGCTTCTCGGCGCGCGCTTCGATCGGTTTGCCGACCAGGGCCGAGGCGGTGGTCTGTTCTTTGCTCCGGCGCGCACAACGTCTCGCACGTTGTCTAACTCCGAATCTTTACGGAACCATAAACCGAGGAAAGAATACACTCCTTTCTTCTCTCACCCGAGCTATGCTTTTGCCGCGCGTCTCACGAGCGCGGGCCAGCCGAAGGCCGCCAGCCCCACCGCAGGTGGCGCAGGTGCCTCACGCCATGGCTTCTTTGCGCATCGGCTCGAACTTCAGCTTGTTGGTTTTGCGGTCCACGTCGATGCGCACATGCTCGCCGTGCTGCACTTCGCCGTTGAGGATCTTGATGGCCAGCGGGTCCTGAATCATGCGCTGCAAGGCGCGCTTCAACGGACGCGCACCGTAGGCCGCATCGGATCCTGAAGTTAGAATCAGTTGCCGCGCGGGTTCGGTCAGTTCGAGCGATATCTGGCGGTCTTCCAGCAGCTTGGTCACTTCGTTCAAGCGGAGGTCCAGAATACGGCTCATCTGCGCCTGACCCAGCGGATGGAAGATGACAATGTCGTCCACGCGGTTGAGAAACTCGGGGCGGAAGTGCTCGCGCACCACGCGCATGACGGACTCTCGCGCCTGCTCGAAATCGTGCTCGGTCTTGAGCGTGTCGCCCACCAGCAGATTCGCGCCCAGGTTCGAGGTCATGATGAGCACCGTGTTTTTGAAGTCCACGGTGCGCCCTTTGGAATCGGTCAGGCGGCCGTCGTCCATTACTTGCAGCAGAATGTTGAAGACGTCGGGGTGCGCCTTTTCGATTTCATCGAAGAGGATGACCGCGTAGGGACGGCGATGCACAGCCTCAGTCAACTGGCCGCCCTCGTCGTAGCCCACATAGCCCGGAGGCGCGCCAATCAAGCGCGCGACGGAGTGCTTCTCCATGTACTCGCTCATGTCGATGCGAATCATGGACTGCTCGTCGTCAAACAGGAACTCGGCCAGGGCGCGCGCGGTTTCAGTTTTGCCGACGCCGGTGGGACCGAGGAAAATGAACGAACCGATGGGGCGGCGCGGATCGCTCAGGCCGGCGCGGGAACGGCGAATGGCATTGGCCACCGTGGTGAGAGCCGCATCTTGCCCGACGACCCGCTCCTTGAGCCGCGTCTCCATTTCGACCAGCTTTTTGACTTCGCCTTCGAGCATGCGCGAAACCGGAATGCCGGTCCACTTGCTCACGATGGCGGCGATATCTTCCTCGTCGACTTCTTCCTTCAACATGCGCGCGACACTGCCCTTGCCGTCCTGCACGGCGTTGAGCGTCTTCAATTCGCCTTCCAGCTTGGGCAGTTCGCCGTACTGGATTTGCGCAGCGCGTTCGAGCATGCCCTTGCGGGTCTGCTCTTCGGCCTCGAAGCGCAGGGCCTCGATCTTCTTTTTCAATTCGCTGACGCGGGTGATGGCCTCGCGCTCTTTGGTCCAGCGAGAACGCAGAGCGGTGATCTGCTCAGTGAGAGTAGCCAATTCGCGCTCTACCACTTCGCGGCGATCGACGCTGTTGGCGTCGGTTTCGCGCTTGAGGGCGGCGCGTTCAATTTCGCGCGATGTTTTCTCGCGCTCCAGTTGGTCGATCTCCGTGGGGACGGAGCCGATCTGAATGGCCAGGGAAGCCGCGGCTTCATCGACGAGGTCGATGGCCTTGTCGGGCAGGAAGCGGTCGCTGATGTAGCGGTGCGAAAGCGTGGCCGCGGCCACAATGGCCGAGTCCTTGATGCGCACGTTGTGATGCGCCTCGTAGCGATCCTTGAGGCCGCGCAGAATGGCGATGGTGTCTTCCACGTTGGGCTCGCCAACGTAGACGATTTGGAAGCGCCGTTCGAGCGCCTTGTCTTTCTCGATGTATTTGCGATACTCGGCCAGAGTGGTTGCGCCGATGGCCCGCAGTTCGCCGCGCGCCAGGGCCGGCTTGAGCATGTTGCTGGCGTCGATTGCGCCCTCGGCCGCTCCCGCGCCGACCAGCGTGTGCAGCTCGTCGATGAAGAGAATGATTTCGCCGTTGGCTTCGCCGATTTCTTTCAGGACGGCCTTGAGCCGCTCTTCGAACTCGCCGCGAAACTTCGCGCCGGCCAGCATCGCGCCCAGGTCAAGCGAGATGAGGCGTTTGTCTTTGAGGCTCTCGGGCACGTCGCCCGAAACAATGCGTCGGGCGAGGCCCTCGACGATGGCCGTTTTGCCCACGCCGGGTTCGCCAATCAGAACGGGGTTATTTTTGGTGCGGCGGCTGAGCACCTGCATGACGCGGCGAATTTCTTCGTCGCGGCCGATGACCGGATCGAGCTTGCCGCGGCGGGCCAGTTCGGTGAGGTCCTGGGCGTATTTTTCCAGCGCCTGAAACTTGCCTTCGGGGTTCTGATCAGTCACGCGCTGCGAACCGCGCACCGCGGTGAGAGCCTTGAGGATCGCATCGTGCGTAGCGCCAACCGCAGCCAGAGCCTCGCGCGCCGCGTCGCCTTTGAGATAGGCCGCGCCGAGCAGCAAGTGCTCGGTGGAGACATACTCGTCTTTGAAGTTGGACGCTTCGCGAAAGGCTTGTTCCAGCACTTTATTGAGCGCCTGGCTAATGCCCGGCTGAGTGGCCGAACCGCTCACCCTGGGCAGTTTTTCCTCAAGGGTGTGCAGTTCGGTCTCAAGCCGTTCGATGGGAACACCGATCTTTTCAAGCACCGCGGGGATGACGCCCTCGCGATCCTCGATGAGCGCCAGCAACAGGTGGACGGGCTGCAGTTCAGGGTTGCCCAGTTCGGTTGCGCGCGCCTGCGCCTGCTCGACGGCCTGCGCCGACTTTACGGTAAGTTTGTCCCAACGAATCGCCATTGTTTCTCCTCAGTTATCAGAGATCAGAGATCAGTTTTCAGTCTCCGGGTTCGAGCCTGCAAGGTTTATCGGCTCGGCAGGAGCTTTTTGTATCCTGCGCGTCTCATCTTGCATGCCGATGGTCTTTTCCGACCACTAACAGCTGGAAACCGATCTCTGACAACTGATCTCTGATCTCTGTCTTTTACGCCGCCACGTTGATTTTGATCTGCTTGGGCTGGGCTTCCGGCTTCTTCTTCAGCTCAAGTTTAAGCACGCCTGCATTGTAGGTGGCCTGGACCTTGTCGGTCTCGATGGTCATGGGCAAAGTGAACGCCCGGAAGAAGCTGCCGTAAGCGCGCTCGATGCGGTGGAAGTTCTGCTCCTTCTCTTCGGCCTCGAACTTGCGCTCGCCCCGGATGGTGAGGGTGTTGTCTTCTACGCGGACGTCCAGGTCCTTCTCGTTCATGCCGGGAATTTCAAGCTTCAGGGTGAGCTTGTCGGCATCCTCATAGATATCGGCCGGCGGCACAAAGCTGGCAGATGCCATCGGACGACTCCCCTTCATTGAGATTGCGGAAGAGGGAGTTGACGCGGTTTTGCAGAGAAACGACCTCGTGAAACGGGTCCCAACGAGTGATTGCCATGGTACATACCTCCTGACTGATTGGATAGGGTGGAGCGGCGAGAGTCTTAGTCCGGCACGCTCAATTAATCTAACAAAACTATAGCACAAACAATTCACAAAATGTGCGCGTAATGCGCTCATATTTTTCGCGCGTTTATCTTTATTTTTATCAGCAGCTTGCATCAGCACGAGAGGATGCGGACAGAAGCGCTCCTCTTGATGAGCCCGCAAACCGGGCTCCGCGCCGGTTGCCTGTTCTGACATAAAACAGAGCGCAAGTTCAACAAAACAAAGAACGCTTGCAAGATTTACGCTTTCCCACCCATCGCAAGGAACGCGATGGATGGGGCACCCAGTTTCATTCTCAGTGGGTTGGCGAGGCCGGTGGACGAGGGTTCCCGATCTTCTACAATCAGAAAACGATGCACCTTCCCCACTTCATGGATTGGCACTGGATTTGGCTCACCGTAGCCTCTTTTTTGGCAGGGCTGCTGAACGCGGTGGCCGGGGGCGGATCCTTTTTGTCGTTTCCGGCGATGATGAGCATGGGGATTTCGCCCATCCAGGCCAATGCCACCAATACGGTGGCGGTTTGGCCGGGCCAACTGACCTCCATTGCTGCCTACCGGGACGATTTCCGCAAGAACAGGCAGATGGTTCTGCCCATGGGGCTGGCGGGACTTCTGGGAGGCACGGCGGGGGCGGTGGTGTTGCTGAATACGCCGCAGATGACGTTTCTGCATCTGGTGCCCTGGCTGCTGCTGGCGGCCGCCTCCATTTTTGCCGTGAGCGGCCCCGTTTCACGCTGGCTGGAGCGCAGGAAGAACCTGACCTCGGGTCAGCTCAGTACGCCGCGCAAGCTGCCGTTGCTTGCCGCCACGCTGGCGGTGTGCTTCTATATTGGCTATTTTGGCGCGGGGTCGGGCTTTCTGCTCATCACCGTGCTTTCGCTGTTCGGCTATCAGGACTTGCACGAGATTAATGCCCTCAAGGTTTCCACCACCACCCTGGCGAACGGCATCGCGGTTGTGATCTTCGTAATCGGCGGGAAAGTGGTTTGGCCCTTCTGTCTTTTGGCCATGGTTGTCTGCGCCATTGGCGGTTACTGTTCCGCACGGCTGGCGCGCCGGATTCCGCAACGGGTGCTGCGCACGCTGGTTGTCTTGATCGGGCTTAGCATGGCCGCATGGTTCTTTTGGAGAAACCCCTAAATGTCCGCAAGTTGGATTACCGATACGATTGGCTCAGTGGCCGGATTTTGCACCACGCTCTCGATGGTTCCTCAGCTCTATAGCATCGGCGCCGCAAGAGCGGGCGCGGGGTTTCCACGGCCATGATGCTGGTCTTTGGGCTGGGCGTGCTGATGTGGTGCACGTTCGGCATACGGACCCACTCCGTGCCGGTGATCGCCGCCAATGCCGCAACGCTGGTGCTGGTGATCGCCATCCTGACGCTCAAGGGGCGGTATAAGGGCAAGGGTTAGGGATCAGGGGTTAGGGGTTAGAAGCCCGCCGCCGGTTCCTGAACTGACCACCGATGACTGGCAAATGTAAACTGGGTTCATGAGCCACGAAGGCATACGCATTGTGAACAAGGAGCAGGAAGCGCGCGAGCAGGACGAGCTTCTGCCTCTGCCCCGCATCGCCATCACCCCGGAGAAGGTCCGGGTACTGCTGACCGAAGGCAAAGGACTGGAGATCGACTGGGCCGACGGCCACCGCAGCGCATGGAATTTTGCCTGGCTGCGCCACGCCTGCCCCTGCGCCACCTGCGTGGACGAGCGCAACCAGCAGGGACGCAAGGCCGGGCAGCCCAAGGCAAAACCGGCCGACCTGCTGCCCATGTACGCGCCGCCGGCCAAGCCCGCCAGCGCCCACGCCGTGGGCCGCTACGCCATCCAGTTCAACTGGCTCGACGGCCACTCCGCCGGCATCTACTCGTGGGAGTACCTGCGCCGCAACTGCCAGTGCAGGGAATGCACGTTTGCCGCGGAAGAAGCGACCGGGACGCCCAACTAAACTGCGCCATAATTTCTATAAATATGCGAGGAGGATGGCGATGACGATGGTCAACCCGGCGCATCCGGGCGAAATTCTTCGCGAATACCTCGGCACTGTCCAGGTTGGCGTGGCGGCCAAGAAGCTGCGCGTGGCACGGTCGACGCTTTCGCGGCTTTTGAACGGCCGGGCGTCCTTCACAGCTGCGATGGCGCTACGCTTGGCTGATGCTTTTGGCACCGAGCCCGGCATGTGGCTCGACTTGCAGCAGCAGTACGACCTGTGGCACGCGGCGCAGCGCAAGCGGCCCAAAGTGGAGAAGTTCTTCAGGGCAGCGTGACGGCCCCTATCTCAAGAATTAGAAATATAGGACATATTGAATCAGGGTGCTGGTTGAAAGGCGCCAACGGCCATCCGCACCGCTTCTGCACCGCTTGCGGCCACGCGCAGCAGATCCCGGTTCTTCTGCTTCAGGAACCCTGCCGCGACTGCCGTATCCAGAAACTCCAGAAAGCCGTTCCAATAGCCAGCTGTATTGATGAGGATGCAGGGCTTGGCGTGCAGCTTGAGTTGCGCCCAGGTGACCACTTCCACCATTTCTTCCATGGTGCCGTAGCCGCCAGGCAGCACGAGGAACGCATCGGCCAAAGCCGCCATGCGCGCCTTGCGCTCGTGCATGGTCGGCACCAGTTCCAGACGGGTCAGGCCGGCGTGGGCAATCTCCTTGCCGGACAGAATGTCGGGCAGGACGCCGATGACCTCCGCGCCGCCGGCCAGAGCCGCATCGGCCACCGCGCCCATCAGGCCCACACTGGCTCCGCCGTAGACCAGGCCAAGGCCGGAGGCGGCAATCGCCGTTCCCAGCGCCGTGGCCTCGGCCACAAAGGCGGGATTGGTTCCATTGGCCGATCCGCAGTACACGGCCACACGGCGAGAGGGAGCGCTCGATTCTGTCATGGTGCTTTCAGGATAACTTGGACGCCCGCCTCTGTTCTCAACGCAGAAACAGCGCCAACAGCGCCGACAGCAGCGAAGTAAAGACGCCCGCGGCGGCCATGGCCCAGGAGGAGACGGTGGCTTGCATCTCGGAATGCCGCACCAGGCTGGCTGTGCCCACGCCGTGCGAAGCGGTGCCCACGGCTGCGCCGATGGCCCGGTCGTCTTTGACGCCCACGAGGCGCAGAATCGGCACCCCGAAGCTGGCCCCCAATACGCCGGCCAGGATGACCAGAGCAATGGTGATCTGGGGAATTCCCTTCAGCTCGCGGCAAACCTCAATGGCGATGGGGGTGGTGACCGATTTGGGAACGGTGGACATGACCACCGGCAGCGGCGCGCCCAGCAGCCAGGCGGTAAGCCCGGCCGTGGCCATGCCAACGATGGAACCGGCCAGCACAATCAGCGCGAGCATGGGCAGAGACCGGCGCAGCGCCTGGCCGTGCCGGTACATGGGCACAGCCAGGGCAACGGTGGCCGGACCGAGCAGCCAAGTAAGGCAGTTGCCGCCGCGGTTGTACTGCTCGTAGGGCTCGCGGACCAGCAGCAGAAGCGCCACGATGGGCAGGCAGGCAACCACAATGGGCGGAATCCAGCGCCAGCGGCGATGCAGAATGCTGGCCACGGCATAGGCAAGCAGGGTGAAGGAGATGCTGAAGAGCGGGTGGCCGAAAATAAATGCCAGGTTCATCGGCTGGCCTCCGTTCCGTCGTTTGCCGTGGTGGAGTCGTAGGGCAGCAGCCAACGGCCCAGCAACCCAGTGGTGACCAGGACGGCCACCAGGCTCACCAGCAGGCTGGCGGTAATGGCCACAGCCTGTTTGGACAACAGCCCGCCCATCTCCATCAGTCCCACCGTCAACGGAACAAACAGCAGAACCATGTGGCGCAGCATCAATCCGGCCATCTCCTCGACCCACTTCAGCTTGACCAGTCCGGTGGACATGGACAGATAGAAGAGCAGCAGCCCCAGGACGCCGCCCGGGATGGGCAGGCCGAGCCGGTGCAGCCAGGAGCCGAGCAGGAAGAAGACGACCAGAATCGCAAAGCCGGAAAGGGCGTACAAAGAACGAAAAGTGAGTGTTTTGATCATGGTGACCTTCACCAGTTTATCGGCGCGCAGCAACCACTGGCTGTGACCGAGTTCACGCTGCGGTCGTTTGCAACGCGGCTGGCGCATGTTCGTGGCGATTGTAGCGGTTTTTTGGTTGGATTGACTGACGTCAGGCTGAATTCCGGACGGTTTGGTTCAGCCTCCTTCATCGTCAACTGCCGCTCCGGTATCTTCCCTGCGGGTACACTAGAGCAAGGACCCTTCCCCTCGGACGCCGCCTTGCAAGAGCTTATCGCCAAACTGAATCCCGAACAGCGCGCCGCCGTGGAGTCCACGGAAGGGCCGCTGCTTATTCTGGCAGGCGCCGGATCGGGCAAGACTCGCGTCATCACCAGCCGCATTGCCTGGCTCATCCGGGAAAAGGGCGTTGCGCCGGATTCCATTTTGGCCGTCACCTTTACCAACAAGGCCTCAAAAGAGATGGGCGAGCGCGTGGAGAAGCTGCTGGACCACTCCAGCGTGGCCAAGCCGCTGCTGTGCACCTTCCACTCGCTGTGCGTGCGCATGCTGCGCCGCGACATTGAGGCCCTGAAGGTGGGCAACGTGGGGCTGACGCGCAGCTTCGCCATCTTCGACGAGAACGACCAGCAGGCCATTGTGAAGCAGGTGATGAAGCGCATGGGGCTGGATACAAAGCAGTTGACCCCGCGCGCCGTACTGGGCAAGATCAGCTGGGCCAAGAACCACATGGTCGATCCGCAGGAGTTTTACCTCAGCTCCAAGGACCCCAACAGCGAGCGCATTGCCCACATCTACCAGGCCTACAAAACCGAACTGGCAAAGAACAACGCGCTGGATTTCGACGATTTGCTGCTGGAGGCGGTGCGGCTGCTGAAGGTTTCCGGCGAGGTGCGCGCGCGCTACCAGAACCGCTACCGCTACCTGCTGGTGGACGAGTACCAGGACACCAACCGCCCCCAGTACGAGTTGATGAAGCTGCTGGCCGGCGAGGCCAAAAACGTGTGCGCTGTGGGCGACGAGGACCAGAGCATCTATTCCTGGCGCGGGGCCGACATCCGCAACATTCTGGAGTTCGAAAAGGACTTTCCGAACGCCAAGATTGTGCGCCTGGAGCAGAACTACCGCTCGACGCAGATCATTCTGGAAGGCGCGGGCGCGGCTCTGGTCTGCTTCGTTCAGCGTGTCCTGAAGCTCACCACAGGGTCCATCGTGGAACTGAACCGCGGCGTCAACGAACCGGTGGAAGTGCTGGTCAACCGGTGCCTGATCGCGCGCGGCGAGGTGGTGGTAGTGGACGGCAACTATGGCGTCCGGATACAGGAGATCGCGAGCCGTCAAGACCGCTTGCGAAGTCTGCGATGACGGCGATGGCGATCATCATCCTCGTCTCGGCCGTCCTCTCCTTAGCCGGAGTCGCCGTGGGCTGCTTTGCCGTATGGCACGTGCGCGCGT
>CAVZNE010000220.1:0-4792 GCA_963776445.1 Terriglobales bacterium | reverse complement strand
GTGATCGAGGAGTCCAGCGGCGATCCCAGGCGGCGTGCCTCGACCTCGGCAACCATTTCTTCTCCAGCTTTGGCCTCGATGCGGAAGAACTGCACATCGCCGGGGTGCGCGACGCGCCCGTTGACGATCTGCGGCAGCTTGATGCGGCGAGCGCTGGCTGCGTTCAAAGCGGGCTGTTTCCCGGTCGTCTCCGGCAACGTATCCACGGAGAACATAACAGGATTCACCGCGGTCCAGACCTTGTCTGCGGCAGAAAACTCATGAATTCCCGGTTCGTTCAGAGAGAACTTGAATTGAGTTACAGGCAGATTCCATCCTGTTGTTTCAATCTTTGTCCGAGCGCCGGATTTGCCACCCATGGGGAAGATGCCGGTGACATATGGAATCTCGCCTATGGCGATCCGGTAAACAAAGTCTTCGCGGCCGCGATTCAAAATGTCGCGCACCGAGAGCGTATAGTCCCCCTCCTCGGCGATCTCCTCTTCAATGACCGGTTCCTGATTGAAGCGGAAATGGTCGGCCGAGGCCAGTTCCCTGCCCTGCGCGCCGGTAATCGTGAGAGATGCCTGAAACCATCCCGGCACCGCGTCCGACATATACGGAATGAGCGCGCGGGTCATGGCATGGATGACGATCTTCTGCCCTTCAGCGCATGAAAGCGATAGCGGTCCATGCCTCCGGGCATCATCTGCCCATTCACGATCGCGGGCAAGGCGATCTCCAGCGGAGCTTCCGAGGCTTCGGCGTGCGCCTGCGCAGAGAGCGGCAAACCGCCGCCTGCGCCAGAGACTGCGGTTCACGGTTCTGGAGCGCACGATAAAAGTTCACCGGGCCAACGCGAAAGTTGCTCCCGCTGGAGGTCAAAAGCTCGCGCGCGAACTGGTCGTAAGGCTTGTTCTTTTCCAGCGACGCGCGCAGCCAGCGGTAATATTCCTGCGCGACGGCAGGCCAGAGATTGATGGGGAACTCGGCCTTGATGCGGAGCAGGTCGCTCCATTTCATTGCACAGTAGACGGGGAATTCATCGCGTTGAAGAAGCTGGTTGATAAGAGCCGTGCGCCGGCCGGTATTTCTGTTGGCCAGAAACGCCACCGCTTCCTGAGCCGTCGGCAACGTGCCGATGACGTCAAGGGAAGCGCGGCGGAGAAAGACTTCATCCGAAGAAAGGCCGGCAGGCTCTACTCCCGCCTTCGCGAGATGGGCAAAGACCAGCTCATCGATCTTGCCGCGGGCAGCGGCATTGCTGCCACGCCCAGGCGCAGAAACTGCATCGATGTCCGGATGGACCTCACTGCCCGCGAAAAGAGAAACGAAATGACTCAATCTGCACCCATGAACTCCGATTCAGCCTGGTTTACGCGTGCGAAGATTCGCTCTTCACCAGGTTAGACCCGGCTTCAACCCTCAAGTTGCGGCAGTCGGAGTCTTCTGTCAGTATCTTTTGCACTTCAGAGGCTGGAAGCGTCTCCGCACGCTGTTTCGCGATAGGCATGATTCCCGCTTTAATGCGGGCGATAGGCTCGGCGTTGAGGTGCCGGCAAGCGATGATTGCCGAGAAGCAAGCCGATGGGTCATTCCTCTCATGGTCTGAATCAGTTGGCGGTGGCGCCTGAGTTGGGGCAGAATCGATCCTGATAACGCCTTTCCCAACGGCGACCCCGGATCACGGGCCTGAGCCGGGAAATCTGTGCCGGGATGCCGAATTGCCGGGGGCCATGCAAGGTTGTGCCCTATTCGGAGAGTGCTGCACGGCTTTGGATAGCAGATCAACCCTTGTGAACTCAGAGCCATGGACTCGACAAACAGGGTGCGTCTTCCTTATTGGCCGGTGACGCCTGGGCTCAGGGCCGGCTGGGCGTCACGCGCGGCGACAGCAATCAGCAGGCCCGAGGCGATGATCAGCGATCCGCCGGCCAGCATGGGCAGGCCAGGCTTGTCGTGCCAGACGAGGTAGGAGATCAAGGCTCCGGTGAGCAACTGTGTGTAGTGGAACTGCGAAACGTTGCTGGCCGAGGTGTGCTTGACGGCGAAATAGAAGCTGAGTGTGCCGGCCGCGCAGAAAACGCCCATCATTCCCAGCGCCAGCAAGAGCGTGGGCGTGAGCGGATGGGGGTGGAAACTGGTGAGGGCCAGACCAGCCATGGCTGTGACCAGGCCGGAGCAGAAGGCAAGGCTTTCCGGCGGCTCAGTGCGCGTGAGCACGCGCGACCAGACCATGTTGACCGAAAAGCAGGCGACGCACACCAGGCAACTGGCAAGGCCGATGAGATCGATGTGCTGAGCGTGGCTGAAAGGGTCGACCGCAATGACCACACCGCCGAAGCCGATGAGCAGGGCCAGAGCCTTCTTCGGAGTGATGCGCTCGCCGAGAAAGCCGGCCGAGAGCAGGGAGATGACCATCGGTGAGGTGAAGACGAGGATGTAGAACATGGTCAGCGAGAGATGGCGGAGGGCGATCACGACGCAGACATTGTTGGTCATGTCGAGCAGGGCGCGCAGCACCTGGCGGACCACCGAGCGCGGGCGCAGATTGGCAAGCCTGCGGCGCACAGCAGCTTGCAGCGCCAGCGTGACTGCCATGAAGAAGCCCATAAAGGCAACGATCTCTTCTGGCGGCAGGCCGTATTGCCCGATCCACTTGATGCAACTGTCGCCCAGCACCCAGCAGGTGAAGCCGAAGACCGCAAAGAAGATGGCGGTCAGGTCGGAGACGCGTGCTTTCATCGGGGCTCGGCGCATCGGGCGGCGCGGGATGGAGAGATGGTCCAGCAAAACATAATGTAGTTTCAGGATAGACGATTGGAGAAAGACGGAGAAGCGCTGGCGAAAATGCGCATAGTCGGCAAAACAATCTCGGTGCTCAATGGAAGTCATGAGAGGCAGTGACGGCGCTGGTGATGTCGAGCGGACCGATGCGCTGCGCTTTGACGTGAATCACGCCGCCCTGGTTTTGAAGTGTGCCTTCGATGCGCAGAAAGCGGCTGCAGGTGACGACGATGCGGTCGCGCTCGAAAACGTCCGGAGTGAGGATGACGTTGGCGATCCCGGATTGTCTTCGAGGGAGAGAAAGACGAATCTCTTGGCCGTGGCCGGACGCTGGCGCGCGATGACGCATCCGGCGATGCGGATGGATTGATTGCTTGCGCGCAGCGAGAAGGATTCCACCGATGAGCGGCGTAGTCCTTTCGCGTAATTCAGACCGATGCGAAGGGACAGTGAGTTACCGGGTGCAGCTTCCAGCGTGCAGATACCTCCAGACTGCTATATGCCGATGGGCCGCACGCGCAGGCCGTGGCGCTGCGCATCCTTGATCAGTTCCCCGTTGTACGGACAAAAGGACGTAGCGATTCAGGAATCTTGCGAAAATCCTCGGAGCTGACATTGGCGGGAGAGATTGGTGTAGGGCCATTCTCTTTGAGCGACGCAGTTCCGGTTGGGCTGAGTAATAGTTGGAGGAATTTGACTGCGTTCTCGCGGTTTGGAGCGTTTGCAAGAATGGTAATGCACCATGCGACGCGGGCGCCTGGAACAGGAATGGACTGCGCGCTTGATGGCGTTCCCAGGCCGGGAAGAACGACCACGGAGTTTTTCGCGTAACAGGCATTCCTGGCAGGATCGGAGAGGTTGATCTCATCGGGCTGGTCGACATACCGGAAATCGGGGTTTTTCCTGGCCATGGCGCGGGCGTTGTGTTCATACGTGAACTGGAAATCATAGATCTTGCCTAGAGCAGGAACGACCGGTACGCGCCGGGATCGAGGAATGGAACTCCGCCGATTGCAACGCCGGGCGTAGTCAGAATCTTGCACCAGTTTGCGGAGGCCTTGGGAATGGAAGTGGGAGGGTTGAATGGGCCGCTATTCGGGTCGGCAATAGGAGGCAGGTTCTTTTGCGCCAGACCGCTTGCCGAATATGCCAACACCATCCTGCGCTGGGCAAAGACAATGGTGAAATCGGCATAGCCGGCAGGCTTCAGGAAGAGATCGATAGCAGTGGGACTGACACCCTGCGTGGAGAAATTGATGGGAGTGTTCGGCTTGAAGGAATAATTCGGCGATCCGGACGTCGTGTAGTTGTTCGTCCAATACCAATCCTGGCTGGCCGCTACTCTGAAGAGAAAACGCGAAGTGAGCGAGACGGAATCCGCGAGGTTGAATCCCTGCTGATGAAGGATGCTGGAAACATAGAGGCCGTGCGTGTAGGCGTTTGAGCCGGAGTAGGAAAGGAGTCCTGTCGCAGGCGGTGGGACATCGAGGAGCGGGGCGGAGATGGAGGATGCGCATGTGGTCAGGCCCGCGGGGCACAAGGCGACCTTGGCCGGAGTGGTTTTGGGTGACCAGGAGGCAAATCTGTAACCCGTGCTTCCGATCACCACATCGTTCCCGATGTTCCATGTTTTGAAGCTGCCGGTCATGTATCGAAGATCGCTGTTGACCTGGAAACGGGGGGCCCGTGAAGAGAATTCGTTGGCCAGATAGGTCTGGTAGCTCCCTGTATTGCTGGTGAACGAGTTGACGGCAGTGTTGATGTTGCGGTTGGCAATCTGGTGCAGCACGCCAGCAATCAAGTGCCAGTTTGCGCCGAAATCGCGCTTCACCCGCAGTTCGCCGATTTGGTTGTTCAGATCCACGCCGGAGAAGGACTGGCCATAGCCTTGGCGGGTCGGATCGGGCGCGTTGACCGGCAGCAGGATGCTCTTGGACCCGGTGACATAAGGCGCGGTGGTGGTTGGAGCATAGGCAAACCAGCCGGGGTACCCATGCTGGAACAGGTTGTAATAGCTAAAATTTCC
>CAVZNE010000219.1:0-5417 GCA_963776445.1 Terriglobales bacterium | reverse complement strand
AACCCAGCGGGCTGCCCACCCTGCCTGGCGGCGGTTTTTTGGAAAACACCCTCCTGCGCCTGGTGCAAAAGCAATTCCCCAACGCAAACCCTGTCCACCGGTTGGGCCGAGGCACCAGCGGCATCGTCCTGTTCGCCAAAACAGCGCAGGCGGCATCGAATCTGACCGCAAACTGGAACACGCCCAAAATTCAAAAGATCTACCGGGCGCTGGCTCAAAACCTTGCGCAGCAGGACGTCTACGAAATCCTCACACCCATCGGCCTTGTTCCGCATCCACGCCTCGGTTCCGTGTGGGCTGCCAGCCAAATTGGCAAACCGTCAAAGTCATTGGCCAAGGTGATCTCACGCAGCACAAGCACCACAACATTTGAGGTGAGCCTCGAATCGGGCCGCCCTCATCAAATCAGAATCCATCTGGCATCCATTGGCCATCCACTGGTTGGCGATCCTCTGTACGGCTTGACCGGCCAGCCGCTTGAAAATCTCCCCGGCCTTCCCGGCGACGGAGGATATTTGCTGCACGCCCAATTTCTGAAATTCCAGCACCCCATCACCGGAGAACAAATCAATCTTGAGGCGGCTTTGCCCTCCGGATTCAGCTTGCATCAGTAGGTTCACGGCGGGAATCAAATCTGGGGGGTCGGTTGAAACCTGCGCGAACAGGTCTTTCCGAAACCTGACGAAGCGCGTTGAAATCTACACCAATCTCTGAAAGGAAACGAAAGATGAAGCGAACGATGAATGCCCGGCTGGTTGCAGCCTGCGTCCTGATCGCGTTCGGAGTTGCGCTGTGCTCTGCCACTCCTGCCGGCGCGCAATCCAACCCCATTGCACCCAAAAACCTGCCGCGCATCGGCTCAATCGATGAGCGCTTTCAGTCCTACAACATCGAAATGGTCGAGGTGACCGGCGGACGTTTCTGGAAGCCTTACGCCAGCGGCGCTGCCTCCGCGCCGACGAACGCGAATCAGCCCACCGGCATGGATTCTTCGCTCTATGAGTACCGCCAGCCCATCAATCTCTACAGCGCGCGTCTGCGCAAGCTGGCTGCCGCCCTGGGTCCGGCCTATGTCCGCGTCAGCGGCACCTGGGCCAACACTACATTTTTTCAGCCCGCGGACAGTCCCGTGCCCGCGGAGGCGCCCACAGGCTTCAAAGGCGTGCTGACGCGCAACGAGTGGAAGGGCGTGGTCGAATTCAGCAAGGCGACCGACGCAAAGATCGTGACCTCCTTTGCCATCAGTTCCGGCACGCGCGATGCCAACGGCGTATGGACCCCCGAGCAGGCCAAGCAAATCTTCGACTACACGAAATCGCTGGGAGGAAGCATTGCGGCGGCCGAACTGTTCAACGAGCCGACGATGCCCGAGATGGGCGGCGCACCCAAGGGCTATGAGGCAGTAGCTTTTGCTCGCGACGTCAAGGTATTCCGGGATTATGCCAAGGCCGCTGACCCGAAGATGCTTGTCCTTGGCCCCGGCAGCGTGGGAGAAGGAGCGAAATCAAAGATCCTGATCCCCGGCTTGAAGATCATGAAGAGCGAAGATATGCTCACCTCCACGGGCTCCGCCTTCGACGTCTTCTCGTACCATACCTATGGTGCTGTCTCCATCCGCTGCAAGTCGATGGGCGCCGATGCAACCACCACGGCAGACGCTGCCCTCTCCGAGGATTGGCTCGCGCGCGGCGGCCAGAGCGAGGAGTTTTATGCCGGTTTGCGCGACCGGTATGAACCGGGCAAGCCGATGTGGAATACCGAGACGGCGCAAGCTGCCTGCGGAGGCGACCGCTGGGCTTCCACATTCCTCGACAGCTTCCGCTACCTGAATCAGCTTGGCGATTTGGCCAGTCGCGGCGTGCAGGTCCACATGCACAACACACTTGCCGCCAGCGACTACGGCCTGCTTCAGGAGTACACCTTCGAACCGCGCCCCAACTACTGGTCGGCGCTGCTGTGGCGCAGGCTCATGGGAACGACGGTGCTTGATGCAGGCAAGTCTCCCTCGCCGAACCTGCATGTGTACGCGCAGTGCTTGCGCAACCACCCCGGCGGCGTGACTCTTCTGGTGATCAATGCTGACGCCAAGGATACGCAGACGCTCACAGTTCCCACGGCATCTGAACGCTACACCCTCACGGCCCAGGAACTGACGGACAAGCAGGTTCAATTGAACGGCATCAACCTGAAGCTGGGAGCCGACGATGCCTTGCCTGAGTTGAAAGGCGCTGCAACACAAGCCGGAAATGTCACCTTTGCGCCGGCCAGCATCACGTTCCTCGCCATTCCTAAAGCGCATAACGCGAGCTGCCAACAATAGACCTATCGCGAGCCTGGGCCTCGAAAGACTGGGGCCCTGACCGCATAATTTCGTACCTCTGGTTCGTGCTTACCCTGGTCCCAAAATCGGGACCAGGGGCACCCAGCGTTGGTACGACTTCAAGCTGTCAGAGGCTTTGGGCCCGGCGCTCTAATCAAGCACGACATTGATTTTCAGTGACCCTAGGTGCGTGCCGACAAGCCGCGCGGCCAGTTCTTCCACAGCAACTGGACCGACAAGGCGGCCGCGTGTCGTCTACCTATAACGTTTACAAGGTAACTCGTGCCAGGGTCGTGCATATCCATGAAGGCCGTTTGTTTTCCGCCGTATGTCAGTGGTCTGAGGCATGGCCGGCCTGGAATCTGGCAGTCATCCCGTAATTCTTGGGACTTCCGGCGCGTTCAGAAAAATGTCAAATGCGGATTCCAGTTGCCGAAGCGCCGCGTCCCTGGTGAGCCTGTAGGCCCGAGGATGGGTAATCAGCATAATGGTCATGCCATGAAGCGTTGCGAGAATCTGGTGCAGGCGCTCTTCCACCAATTGATCCGATGAGCCTGCGGGAAGCGCAAGCCGGAGATTGTCTCTGAAATAGGAGATGGCCGGATTGGCTGCCGCGTGACGCATCTCCAAGCCCAGTTCGTCCACTGTCGGCACAAGGAAGGTCAGACGATAATGATGCGGGTTTTTGACGGACAGAAGGACAAAGTTGCGAAGTGCCTGGCGCAGGCGCTCGCTGGGGTCCGGCAGATAATCGAATTTGTCATGCAGTTGGGTGGTGAATCGCTGATAGAGTTCGGTGCAGAGGTGGCGAATCAGAGCTTCCTTGTCAGGGAAGTGCCGATACATGGCCATCTGCGAGCAGCCCACCTCCTGCGCAATGCTGCGGATCGAAACGCGGTCATATCCAAATTCGCCGAAGAGGCGACTGGCTGCTTCGAGAAGCCTTCTGCGCAGTTCATCTCCGGCCTTGAATTTTCGGGGCTCTTCGTCTTGGATAGCCTTGCTCACAGCTCCACTCTCGATCCGGCGGGACAGTTCCATTCTTGCACAGCCATTGCCCGCCTCACATTGCGTACCATGCATAATAAGTGTACACTGTAAACATGCGGCTAAGCCAGCCCACTGCAAAACAACCCGCTTCAAATCAAATTGATTGGCGCTCCAACCGCCTGAGCTGCATTCTGGCGTTCGGCGCTTGCTTGCCGCTCTGCACATCTTTTGCGGCGGCGCAATGTGTGGGAACGATTTCTGATCTGCCGACTGCCGCAACCTGCACGGCGAAGAGGCCTGCGCCCAAAGCGGTCGCAACGATCGACCCGCAACGCCCCTATCGCCTGGAAGAGCTGATCGACATTGCAGAATCCAACAATCCACGCACCCGGATTGCCTGGGAAGCGGCGAAGCAGGCTGCCGAGCAGGTAGGCATTGCGCGCAGCGAGTACTTTCCCCGCCTGGCCGGGACTGCCCTGTTCGGCAACGAGAGATTCATCAATCCGTTTCCCAAGCCGCTTGCTCCGCTTGGCTATACGATGGTCGAAAGCCCAACCATCGATGCCGGGCTGGCGATGGAGTACACCGTCTTTGACTTTGGCCGGCGGCGCGCGCAGTTGGCTTCCAGCAAAGCACAGCGGCTGGCCGCAGTGGCCAGCTTTCAGCGCGTCAACCAGGATGTGGCCTACGACGTGGTTGTCGCCTACTACGAACTGGTGACCGCGCAGGAGCACCTTGCGGCGATTCGGCAAATTCTGACCACGGCGCGCACCACCCAGTCCGCGGCGGAGGCGCAGCTTGCCAATGGCCGGGCGACGCTTCCCGATGTGCTCAACGCAAAGGCCGGCACGGCGCGCGCGGAATACGACTTACAGACAAGTCTCGGGGCCGAGGAGATTGCGCGCGTAAAACTGCGCGAAGCGCTGGGCGTGGAACCGTCCGATGCAATCATTGTTGAGAAGCCGGCTGGTGCGCCCGATCTTACGGCTGTCTCCACTTCGGTGGCAAGTTTTGTCGAAGCCGCCTTGCAGGATCGACCAGATTTGAAGTCTCTTGCCGACAAGCTAAATGCAGCAGACGCTGAAGTGAAAGCAGCTCGTTCCTCCTATCGACCTACGGTCAAGTTCGAGTCCAAAGGATCGTCGCAGTCCATTTGGCCAACCGTAAGCCAGCCCAGTCTTGGAGACACGACGCAGTTTGTATGGAGCACGGGAATCGAGCTCAAATGGAATCTCTTCGACGGCGGGCTGCGCAAGCATGAAGTGCTCCGGCGTGCCTCTGAACAGAGGCAGGCCGCGGAAGAGCTGCGGGAAAAGAGCGACGGCATCGCCCGCGAAACATGGGTGGCTTACCTTCAATTCGGGACCGCCATTCATCAGCAGGAAGCTGCGCAAACACTGCTGCTGGCAGCGATGACGTCGTATGACGCATCGCTTGACGCCTATGGATATGGCGTCAAGAATCTCATCGACCTGGTCAATGCCGAATCGCAGCTTGCCGAGGCAAGGCTAGCGGATGTCGAAGCCCGATCGGCGGTGCTGACCAGCGCTGCAAATCTCGGCTACACGACGGGCAATCTTCTTCGCCCGCGACCCGATGCCGCGCAGTCCGTTACAACGCAACCTTAGCCGTGCAAAAGGGATGAAGATGCTTCATCGGATTACAAAAGCGTTCGGCGCACTCTCGCTAACTGCTGTTGTGGCGGGATGCTCGCGCGCCCCTTCGATTGATATTGCAGGATCGTTTCTGCCCTCCTGGATGTTCTGTCTGTTGGGAGGACTGGGTGCTGCCGGTCTGGTTCATTGGCAGTTGCTCCAGCGCAAGCTGCAAAGCCGGGTTGAGCCGGTGGTGGTGTTCTATCCAAGCGTGGCCGTGGCTGTCGCGTGCCTGCTGTGGTTATTGTTTTTCCGATAGAGATGAGGTGGATTGATGGAACCAGTAAAGCTGGGTCCGTGGGGTACCGGAATCAAAATATCGATGGCGATGCTGCTGGTTGCCGCTGCCTTGTTGTTGAGTGTCTTTTGGAAGACCAGCCGCCATCCGCGCACTGAGGATGCAAGCGTGCGCGCCAATTACATTCAATTCGCTCCCGAGGTGACGGGACGCC
>CAVZNE010000218.1:0-4923 GCA_963776445.1 Terriglobales bacterium | reverse complement strand
AACGGCAATTAAAGGAGCGGGAATGAACTTCGGAAAATGGGCACGGTTGTTGTTGGCGGCAGCGCCGCTCCTGGCGGGTTGCTCGAATTTCTGGCAGGCGCCAACCACCACGACCACCACCCTGACGACCACCACGCTCTCCGGCGGCATCTTCTATGTGCTCAATGTGGAGACCAGCCAGATTGTGGCCTATGACATCGTCTCTGGGGCGCTGACCAAGCTCGGTACCTACCCCGCGCCGGCTGTGCCTCTTGCTCTGGCCGTGTCTCCCAACGGCGGTTTTCTTTACCTGAGCACGACCAACGGCATTTACATGTACACCATTGCTTCGGCGGGTACGCTGACGCTGGGCAACAGCAACGGCGTCATCTCTTCCGACCAGGCCCTGACCATGCGGGTGGACGCGACCAACACCTGGCTGGTGGAGGCCGTCTCCGGCTCGGCGAACCTCTACGCGATTCCCGTCAGCGCCAGCACCGGCTTGGCTACGTCCTCCACCGAGCAACACACAACGCTTTCCGCCACGACGGTCCAACAGTTGACCATTTCTCCGGATAACAAATATGTCTTTGTCGCGGAAGGCACCGGCGGCACTGCGGTGGTCCCGTTCACCTCGGGCAACGCCAATCCGCTGGGAACCGCCGGCAACATCCCGGTCAAGAACACCGGCGGCGCGGCTCTTTCCGTGGCCGTGGACCCCACCAACCGGCTCTTCTACATCGGCGAAACCGTGGCCACCTCCGGCAGTAACAGCGGCGGCGTGCGCGCCTTTACCTATGCTTCGCTGCCCGCGCTGGGCGAGCTTTCCGGCTCTCCCTATGCCAGCCAAGGCCTGGCGCCTTACTCCATTCTGCCCGTCTCCACCGGCGACTATATCTACGTGGCCAACCGCCAGACCAGCAGCAGCTCCAGCGGCGTGATTGCCGGGTTCTCGTTTACCTCGTCCAGTTCCACCTACTCCCTGACGGCGCTCAGCAGCACGGTGACTGCCGGCACCAACCCGGTAGGCCTGGCGGAGGATTCGAGCCACCAATTCGTGCTTGCGGTCAGCGTGGGCGGCGGCCCGGACTTGGAAGCCTACATCTTCGACACCACCACCGCCGGGCAGTTGGACGCCACCATAACCTCAACCACCGGAACCGATCCCGTGCAGGCTTCTGCCGTCGTGGCAGTGCCGTAAAAACAGATGTCAGAGATCAGGGGTCAGAGATCAGGAAAAGAGGTTTGGGAACGGGAGCAGAAGGCAGGATGGAACTCCGCGCTGTTCTCTGACCCTTGAGCTCTGATCTCTGCTCCTGACCCCTGACTCTGCTATCCTCAAGGTGATCGCCACCGGCTGTGTTCACGCAATCTCCAATCCCATTCGTCCCTTCCGTCAGGCGCTTCGGCGCCGCAGCATCCTTGTTTCTGCTCCTGGGCCTTCTTGCCTTGGCCAGCGGCTGCAACCGGCTGCGCCGCATGCAGCATGAGACCGTCTACGTCTCCGTTCGCCAGATGTATATTCATGATCGCGTGGCCGCCGTTTCCAACCGCGTGGCCGAGGTGGTCAACGGCCAGCCGCTTGAGGTGCTCGAGCACGGCCGCCGCTTCCTCAAGGTCAAGACGCAGAAGAACGAGATCGGCTGGATTGAAGAGCGCGCGGTGGTCGACTCCAAGACCTTCGATGCCTTTGAGCAGTTGGCCAAGCAGCACAAACCGGACCCAGTGGTGGCCACCGCCGTCCTCCGCGACGACCTCTACCTGCATATCTTTCCCGGCCGCGACACGGAACACTTTTATCTGCTGGCCGCCAACGCCAAGGTCCAGTTGCTGGCCCGCGCCTCGGTTCCCAAAGTAGCCGCGGCGGGCTTTGGCCTGCAGCCCAAGCCCAACGAGCCCAAGCCGCCCGTGGCCGCAAACACGCCCGCGTCCGCTTCCGCAAAAACACCTGCCCCGACAAAGGCGCCCGCTCCTGCCGCCAAATCAGCCGCCAAGCAGACTTCTGCGGCCCCGGCAGCCGCGGTTCCCGGCGCGCCCGAGCCTCCGCCGGTGATCATGGAAGACTGGTGGCTGGTGCGCGACGATCAAGGACACGCCGGCTGGCTGCTGGCCGGACGCGTGGATGTGGATGTGCCCGACGAGATCGGCGTCTATGGCGAAGGCCAGCGCATCGTGGGCGCCTACATCCTGGCCAAGGTCACCGACCCGGCGGCCACTACGCCCAACCACGAGGTGCCGGAGTACGTCACCGTTCTGGCTCCGCCCAAGTCCGGCCTGCCGTTCGATTTCGACCAGGTGCGCGTGTTTACCTGGAGCGTCAAGCACCATCGCTATGAGACGGCCTTCCGGCTGCATCCCATCCAGGGTTTTCTGCCTCTGCGCGCCAGCTATCAGCCGGTGGCAGGCGGCAGCGCCCCGGTCTTCAGCTTCCAGATCGCCAACGGCTCAAATCTGACCACCGATCCGGCCACCGGCATTGCCAGACCGGTTTCCGCGCGCACAATCAACTACATGATGGTCGACACCTCGGTGAAGCGCATTGGACCCGACATGGGGCCGATTCCCATCACGCGCGATCCGGACGCGCAAGCAAAGGCGGACAAGGCCAAAGCGGCCAAGGGCGCCAAATCGGGGAAGAAAAAAGGTAAGTAGGCGGAAGCCGGGAGTCCCAAGTCTCGCTCTCGAAACCTGACAAAGCGGAAACGCTGGAAGTCCTCTATCCCCGCTTGCGCAGCGCCAGCTCCACCACCCGCAGCATCTCCGCCTCGGGAGCCGGTTTGCCGGTCCAGATTTCGAACTGGCGCGCGCCCTGCTGCACAAACATTTCCAGACCGGAAATGACCGGGATGCCGCGGCTGTGGGCCAACTTGAGCAGAGGCGTCTCGAGAGGGTTATAGACCATGTCGAAGACCAGGCCGGCGTTCAACTGGTTCTCTGCAATCGGCAGCGCCTGTTTCGATCCGCGCATGCCGCAGGGAGTGGAGTTGATCAGCACGTCAAAGTGGTGCTTCGCAAGCTGCTCGGGCTTCAGCGCCTTGGCCTTGGCTTCCCTGGCCAGCGCCACCGCGGTTTCGTGGGTGCGGTTGACCACAAACACTTCCGCGCCCTGAGCGAGCAGGCCAAAGACCGCGGCCCGCGCCGCGCCTCCCGCGCCCACCACGGCAATGCGTGCACCTTTGAGCGTGAGCCGTTTTTCGAGAGGCCTCACCACGCCGGCCACGTCAGTGTTGAATCCGTACAGCTTGCCGTCGGCCCCGGTGCGCAGCGTGTTGCAGGCGCCGATGCGGCCGGTCAGCGGGTCCATGTTGGCCAGGAAAGGCAGCACTTCCTGCTTCAACGGCATGGTCACGGCCACGCCCGCCAGCGGCAGTTCGCGCACCACGGTCAGCAGATCGTCCAAGGCACGCACCTTCAGCGGCAGCATCACCGCGTTCACGTTCTCGCGGCGGAAGGCGGTGTTGTGCATCAAAGGAGAAAGCGAGTGGGCGATGGGGTTGCCGGCCACGCCGAAGATGCGCGTCGCCTGGTCCAAATGCTCCACGCGGTAAAGATCGCGCAGCGTTTTGGCGGTCACCTGGCCCGGTGCGGTCTCCACGCCGTCGCCCGAGGAGGCAAAGGTAAACGTGGCGCCGGCCCGCGGACCGAGAACCCGGCTCACCAGCCCCTCTTCGCCCATGGCGATGCCCACCACGCGCGCTGTGAGCGACCGGTCTTCGATCATGCGCAGCACGGCAAGATTGTCGGCCAGCGAATGCGCCGTCGAAACCACCTTCACAAATTCCGGCTGAAAGGCCTCGATGCGCGCCGCCGCCTTCGCCAGATCCTTGGTGCGGGTAAAGTCGTGGAAGCTCACCAGCAGCGCCGTGCCCGCCGCGCGCAGTTTGTTCCGGAAATGGTCCAGTTGCGCCGGCTTGGCTTCTTCCGCCGATTCGACCTCGAGATCCACAATCTGGCAGCCGGCCTCGGCGGCCTTTTCCAGTAGCTCAAGCTCCTCCGTCAAGGACAGCACGAAGTGCCCGCCAAACTGCTTGCGGCGGCAGGTGGCGATCGCCGTCACCTCGTGGTGCGCGGCCAGAAATTCTTTCACCTTGGGCAGCGCGGCGGCCGGCTTGGGCAGGGCGTCGAGACGGAGTTCGAGGAACTTCGCGTCCTTCAGCGCCGCCTCCGCCCGCTGCATCATTTCTGCTGCGGAATCGGCCTGAACGGCCACGCAAAGCTTGCCCACTCGCAGCCGCGGAGGCGCAGGCAAGGGAGCGGAAATCGTCGTGCTGTGTGCGGATCGAGTCATACGTATCAACTGACGCATCTTAAAGGTGTTCCGGTCAGGATGCAACAGTGGAGTTGGGGAATCGCATGGCAGCAGGTCGCGAGGCCTGAGCCGTATTCTTGCTCCTACAGAAGAAAGCCTGCTGAACGCCTCATGGAAGTGCTAAAGATTGACAAAGCCTGTTATTGGCTTGAGCATTGTAAGCAGGAGATTCGTTCCATGAATGTTTCGCTCACCCCCGAACTCGAGAAGTTCGTTGCTGCCAAGGTTGAATCCGGTCTCTATAACTCGGCCAGCGAAGTTGTGCGTGAGGCGTTGCGGCTTCTGGAAGAGCACGACCGCGCACGCAGCGCCCAGCTTGCCGTGTTCAACCAGGAACTAGGGGCAAGACTGGCGGCGCTTGACCGTGGAGAGCGCATCGAGCCGGCAGCGGCACGGCAGCGGCTGCAACAGAAGTCGCGGGAGCGGAAAAGGCTCAGCGCATGAAGTACGTCCTCAGCGAGGGAGCCGAACTCGATCTGAATGCGATCTGGGAATACATAGCCCAGGACAACATCGATGCTGCGGACGGCGGGATCGCGAAGCTTTTTGATGCCTTAGAGGCGATTGCACGGATTCCCGGCATGGGGCACAAGCGGGAAGACCTGACTGCCTTTCCCGTACTTTTCTGGCCTGTG
>CAVZNE010000217.1:0-4048 GCA_963776445.1 Terriglobales bacterium | reverse complement strand
TTGTGAGCGGCTGGAAGCGATGATGCACAGTACCGTAAGGCGGGGGCAGCTCGCCGCCGAGGGCGGGATGACCTTTGCCGAGGCGATGCCCCTGCTGTCCGGCGCAGACACGGCGGACGACGACGTGGTGACAGACGCCGACCACGGACTGGTCGCGGGTCGCGGCCGGACCGTGGCTGGCCGAGCTGCTCAAGCCACTGCGCCAGCCCGAGGGCCTGGCCTGCGTTGACCCCGGCAGCGCGCTGCACGGAACCCTGCTGTAGCAAACGCCGCGGCACCAGTAGACGCGGCGGAGGGCACAGCCAATTGCTCTCCCGCGCGCAACTTCGCGGCATTCTGGCGCTGATCGGATTCACCTCGGTGATCGTGCAGGTGGTGCTGATGCGCGAACTGATGGTGGCCTTCTACGGCAACGAGATCTCCCTCGGACTGGTGCTGGCTTGCTGGCTGCTGTGGACCGCGCTGGGGAGCGGCGTGTTCGGCCGGATCTGTACAGGCCGTGATCCCGATACATCGCTGCCGCGCTCGAAGCTGCGGTGGCCGTGGGCTTCCCGCTGGCGATCGCCGCCGTGCGCGAGGAGAGCCGTCCCCTGTTCCAGCACGCGGGCGGCGAGTTGCTGGGCTTTGGCCCAGCAATACGTACTCGTCGAAGAACAGGCCAGAATAACAACGCATTGTCTCCCAGCGCCAGGCCGCTTAAACCCATCCAGAACCAGATGCGTCGGGCCAGCGGGATCGTGTACAGCCCCACCGCCATCAAACTGCCCAGGGCGATGCCGTCCAGGTGAATCAGCGTGTGCGTGGGGGTGAGCCAGGCGTAGTGGCTATGGCGCAGCAGCGGCGATACGATCAGCGCCAGCACCAGCAGCACAGTCAAGATCCAGGGCCGCCGTAGGAAGCGCACCGCCGGCGCCCAAAGAAAGTAGTACTGCTCCTCGATGGCCAGCGCCCAGGTAGGCGCAATCGCAGGCGGCAATGCCAGGTGAAACAGGTTCTGCACGAAGAAGATGTAGGCCAGCCAGGGCGCGGCCTTCACCGCATCCCAGGTGCTCGGCCCGATAAACCAGGGCGCCTGCCAGTAGCAGACCGTCAGCACCAGCACATACAGCGGCACAATGCGCAGCACCCTGTTGGCATGGAACTTGTGCATGTAATGCGGATTGTTCAGCGATCCCAGCAGGTTTGAAGTGATCAGAAACCCGCTCAGCGCGAAGAAGATGATCACACCCGCCCAGCCCCACAGCGAGGCACGGTAGATCCAGGTGCCTTCCAGGCGCGGATGACAGTGGTAGAGCACCACCGCCAAAATCGCAATACCGCGCAGACCCTGCAATTCAGGCAGGTAGTTGGGCAGCCAGGTTGGGCGTTGAATAGGCAAGGGATCGGGTCGTCGAACCAGCTTAACCTGTAGACCCTCTATTGCGGAAGCTCCCAGCTTGGAATCTCCCAATCCGCACCAATTGGGACCGTGCATCCATAATCCCATTTGGTCCGATTCAGGTGCGGGTGCCCCAGGTCCCGTTTCTGGGACCTGGGAAAGCAATGAACTTCAGGCCAACATGGGCCCCACCGCAGGTGGTCGGGGTTCTTCACCCTTTGCGCCTTTTTCCTGGCGCAAAGAAGGGAAGCCATAATTCCCATCAAGCGAAGCAAGCTCCGCCGCAGGCGGGGTTGGCCGCACCGCAGGTGCCTAGCCGGCGGCTAGTTGTTTGGCCCGTTCCGTCGCCCGCATCACGGCCTTGATCAGCGTAACGCGCAGCCCGCCTTCTTCCAGTTCCAGAATGCCGTCGATGGTGCAGCCCGCGGGAGTGGTCACGGCGTCCTTCAGCAGCGCCGGATGATAGCCGGTTTCCAGCACCATCTTGGCGGCGCCAAAGGCGGTTTGCGCGGCCAGCAGGGTGGCCGTGTCGCGGGGCAGGCCCACCTTCACGCCAGCTTCCGCCAAAGCCTCGATGATGATGTAGATATACGCCGGGCCCGAACCCGACAGGCCGGTCACGGCGTCCATGTGCTTCTCGTCCACCGTCACCGTGCGGCCCACGGTCTCAAAGATGCGCTCGGCCAGTTCCATCTGCTTGGCAGAAACAAAGCGTCCGCGGCACAGCGCGGTAGCGCCCGCGCCCAGTGCGGCCGGCGTGTTGGGCATGGCGCGGATCACGCCGATCTCCATCCCCGTCGCATCCTCAATGGCCCGGGTCTTCACCGATGCCGCAAACGAGATGAGCGTCTTGGCCGGCGTCAGCGCGGGAAGAATCTCCGCAATCAAATCCGGCACCTGGAAAGGCTTTACGCCCAGCAGAATCAGGTCGGCCTGTTTCACCGCTTCCAGGTTGTTGGTGCTCACGTCCACGCCCCACTGCGTGCTCAGCGCCAGCGCCCGTTCGGCGTGGCCCACCGTCGCATGCAACTGATCGGGAGCGAACAGGTTCTGCTTCAGAAAAGCCTGCAGCAGGGTGCCGCCCATCTTGCCGGCGCCCAGAACAGCTACGCGGACGTGGGGCAACTGCGCGGGTACATCGGTGGCCTCAACTGCGATCTCTGCCATGTTTTTCCTTGTGATGTATCGGAGTGGTGCTGCTTCGATTCAGAATACGCGCATCCGCGTAACGGATGCTGTGATCCACTCCCGTCTCCCCGGAGCCGAGCGCGAAAATAGCACAGGGTGCACCCTGTGCAAGCTGAAGGGGAAACCCTGGGACAGCAAACCCGATCCTGTTTTTGCGCCCCGCGTCGATCTGCCCGGCCCGCTAGACTGCGGGCCGGGCGGATTCGGTTGCGCTTATCTTTCTAACTGTGCCTGGTTTTTCAGGAAGGCCAGGAGCGCATCGGTCAGGTTCTTGTCCCGATCCGCCGGCGCCCACGCCATGTTCCATGCCAGATAGCCTCCGGGCATGGTCAGCGTCTTCAGGCCATTGGCGACCGCCAGAATCGTCGCGTTTTGCCAGGAGTGACTGACCAGGTCGAAGATATCCTGGTGCTCGATGACCGGCTGCGTGCTGCGCAGGTCGGCGATCTGCGTTCCCGCGTACACAATCGCCAGCGACAATGCAACACCCTTCAGGCGTCCCATGTCGAAGGTGCAATTGAACAGCACGCCGTCGGGGGAGTCCTTCTCGCCCTTGGCCTCGCTCTTGGGGTTGGCTTCGTTGGCAATGCCGAACCCGAGGACAACCCCGTTGTTCTCACCTTGCTTGCCGAATGCGCCAGCAGCCCGCTCCACCTGGCCTCCCAATGCATTGCCGGGGCCAAAGGCCAGTGCCGCCTTGCGTGCCGCCGCAACCGGATCTCCGGTCATATCAGCCACGGTCTCGTCCTTGGTTGCCGCTGTAATTTTGGAGTAGTCCACCGCCTGCGCGGCAACATCGGAAACCGATTGCAGCACCAGCCGCGCGCTGTAGGAGTTCAGGTTGCCAAATCCGGCGATTGAGAGGATCTTGCCCGTCTTGTCCCTGCGCAGCCCGGCGCTGGCCACGCCGTCCAGCCGGCCAACCAGGGTTGCATTCACCACGTTCTTGGCGCACCCCAGGCAGATTCCTGTGTTCTTGTACTGCGCCGACAGCAGGGAATCGAACTGCTTGAAGTCTTTGCTCTTGTCCAGTTGCACCGGCGTCCGCTCATCGGTCGCGAGCGTTCCGGTAAAATTGCGCGTCTCACAAGCATCGTGGACGGTATACCAACATCCCGAGGTGGCAGTCGGTAAACAGGTAACGGTAAACCGGTTCCCGGAGACCTCTATTTCAGCTTGCTCAACGGCACTTCTTTGGTCACAATTTCAACTCCTTATTTTTTATTGGCGAGCAGGAAATCAACTGCTTGTTTAAAATGTGCTACTCCGTCTGTCTTATCCTCCAGCCAGTCTGCAAACTCCATGATCTTATCGTGAAAGGCAATGCTGCCGCCATTCCTTGCTCATGCCAGCCACGATTTCCTTTTCCCATTCGCAGTTCTGCATATTGCTCCGCATTTCCTCGTCGGTATCCAGAAACCAGTTATCCGTGGATTGGTTAATATATTCGGCGCAATTACGTAAGCCAGTCCATTTCTTGCA
>CAVZNE010000216.1:0-5706 GCA_963776445.1 Terriglobales bacterium | reverse complement strand
GAACCAAGGACGCCTTTACCGCGGCGGGTGTGCTGGACCCGCCGCGCATTCCGACCAATCCGACGGACCGGCTGAACCTGAACGAAGGCCGCGACATGATCAAGGTCGACTGGGTGCATGGGCCGCACGCGCTGACGCTGGCCTGGTCCACGGCGGCTCTGGCTCCCAGCGCAGCGAACCTGCGCGACACCACCGCCTTCCGGTATAACGTGCTGGTGCGTGGATTCGACACGGCGCTGATTGCCGGCGACGACCGCGGCGGCGACGCCTTTGGCGCGCTGGCCTTTACCCGCGTGCTGGGCCAGGCGTGGGAACTGCACGGCGAAGCGGCCTGGCGCGAGCACGAAGCGATTCTGCTGGGCGCGAAATATACCCTGACCAACGGCATCGGTTTCATTGGCGAGTTCTATACTCCGCCCAACATCCCGTACTATCGGAGCATGTCGATCTCTCCCACGGCCGGGCGGCAGCACTACGGCTTTCTGCGCGCCGGCAAGTCGCGGTTGCGCGAGCTGCCGGGTTGGAAGCAGTGGGACCTGACAGGGGCTGTGGTCATGAATCTCGACGACCACAGTTACACCGGCATCTTTGACGCAGAACGCCGGTTCGGCAACCGCTTCTCTTCCTACATGCACCTGGAAGTACCGGGCGGCAAAAAAACCTCGGAGTTTGGCGCCACGCCTTACGCCACAGCCACTTCAGCGGGAGTTCGCTTTCAGCTATGACCTGCGAGACCATCCAATCCGCGTCCAAATTGCCGGTAAGGGTGCGGACGAAGCCCAGATTCACGTCGTACCTCTTCAGGCTGCTGTGGATTACGGTGAGCGTCACGCTGCTGATCGTCCTGCTCTTCCTGTCCCTGGGAAAATACCGAATCTCTGACGTCGGCCGACATTTCTTGGCTGCGTATATCTATTGCATCCTGATCTCCCTGCCTTCCATCGCGATTGTCACCTGGATTTCGGTGCGCTATACGGACAGGTTTCCGCGAATGATCCTTCTCACGCAGGCAGTCGTGATGGTCTGCACGGCGGTGACTGGCTCTCTGGCGGCAGGACTGGTTTTCCGGGTTACCGGACTTATTCCCGAGGGAGGTTATTGGCCGGAATTCCGGTCGTCCGTTCCTTTCTGCATCGTGATCTCATTGGCGGTTGGCCTGAGCATCTCAACCTTTGAGACGCTGCGCTACAAGTTTCAGGCGGCACAACTGGAACTGCGCACCCGGCAGGTGGAACAGGAGCGCGCCTACAAGCTGCTGGCCGAGGCGCGGCTCTCGTCGCTGGAATCGCGCATCCGGCCGCACTTTTTGTTCAACACGCTCAACTCCATCGCTGCGCTGATTCCTTCGGACCCGGTGCGCGCGGAAGACACGGTGGGCAAGCTGGCCTCGCTGCTGCGCTTCTCGCTGAACGCCAATCACAGCAGCCTGGTTCCGCTCAGCCAGGAATTGAAAATTGTGCGCGACTATCTGGAGATTGAGAATACCCGCTTCGGACCGCGGCTGCGCTATGAAGTCAATGTGCCGGATGCTCTGGCGGACGTGAAAGTGCCGCCGCTGGCGCTGCAATCGCTGGTAGAGAATGTGGTGAAACATGTGGTCGCAGAGCGGCAGCAGGGGGCTACGATTCAGATTGCCGGATCGCTGGCGGGGCCGGACGATTCGCGCCGGATTGAACTGGAAGTTTGCGACGACGGACCCGGATTTTCGCTGGATGAGATCACGCCGGAGCACGGGCTGGGCAATTTGATTGCGCGGCTCGAGTTGCTGTTTGGCGACGCTGGACAACTGGAAGTAACGCGCGAAAACGAAAAGACAGTGGCGAGGCTGTCTTTCCCGGCTTCGTCGTAGCATCGAAAGCTGATGGGAAGGTTGATGGGAAGGCTGATGGAAACTGCTGCATTGCGCGCCTATCTCGTGGATGACGAACCGCTGGCCATCGAACGGCTCACACGGCTGCTGGCCAGCTTCGACGGACTGCGCATTGTAGGCACGGCCACCGATCCGGCGGTGGCGCTCGACTATTTGCTGAGCGAGTCGATTGATGTGTTGTTTCTCGATATTCAAATGCCGGGCATGAATGGCTTTGAGTTGCTGGCTCGTCTGCCGGAGCAGCCCTTTGTGATTTTCACAACCGCCTACGACGAGTACGCGCTCCGGGCCTTCCAGGTGAACTCCATCGACTACCTGCTGAAGCCGATTGAAGCGGAGCCGCTGGCTCGCGCCATGAAGAAGCTGGAGCGGCTGCGCCCCATGGCCAAGTCGGAGTGGCAGCAGAGCCCGCAGTTACCCGCGCTGTTACAGGAGTTGGCGGCTTCGCTGCGCGGACAGCGGCCCGAAACTCCGCACCGCATCGCCTCGCGCGTGGGCGAGCGCATCGTGTTTCTGGAACTGGATGCGGTGACGCATTTTGTGGCCCAGGACAAGCTCACGTATGCCGTGGTGAACGGCCATCCGCACTGCGTGGACCAGACGATTGCCGAACTGGAAGAGCGGCTTGATCCGGCAAAGTTTCTGCGCATCCACCGCTCCGCGCTGGTGAACGCGGACTGGATTCAGGAAGTGAACTCCTGGTTTGCCGGCAAGGTGGCACTGACGCTGAAAGACGCCGCGCACACGCAACTGACCGTAGCGCGCGATCGGGTGCGATGCCTCAAATCGCGGCTGGGAATTTAGAGCGGCTTGCAGTGAAGCCGCTCCAGTGCAGGAAGGCGCTCGACCTCAGCCGCCCATGAACATGCCGCCGTTCACGTCGAGGACGTGGCCGGTGATGTAGGCCGCCGCATCCGAGGCCAGGAAGGCTACGGACTGGGCAATATCCTGATCGGTGCCGGCGCGGCCCAGGGGAATGGCAGCCAGCATGGAGGCGCGCAGTTTTTCGTCGAGCACCGCTGTCATGGGCGTCTCAATGTAGCCCGGCGCCACGGCGTTCACTGTGATTCCGCGGGAGGCGAACTCGCGGGCCATGGAGCGGGTGAGGCCGATGAGGCCGGCCTTGCTGGCCGCATAATTTGCCTGCCCGGCCTGGCCGGTGCGTCCCACCACGCTGGATATATTGACGATCCTGCCCCAGCGGTTCTTGAGCATGGGGCGCAGCAGCGCCTGAGTGAGCAGAAACGCGCCGGTCAGGTTGGTGCCCAGCACGTCGTCCCAGTCGGCGCGCTTCATCGCCATCATGAGTCCGTCGCGGGTGATGCCGGCGTTGTTGACCAGGATTTCGACTTTGCCGAAGCGCTCGATGACCGCCTTGACGCCGGCCTTGATGGACTCTTCGCTGGACACATCCAGCGCAAAAGCAGCTGCCTGGCCGCCCGCCGCCTCAATCTCTGCCGCCACCGCGGCCAGCTTGGACTCGTTGCGAGCCGCCAGCGCCACGGTGGCCCCGGCCCGCGCCAGTTCCAGCGCGCACGCCCGGCCGATTCCTTGTGAAGCTCCCGTGACCAGCGCAATTCTTCCCTGCAAATTCGCCATATCTCTCTTGTTTACCCGTGCGCGCACAATGCAGCGCCCTTCCGTCCCTCATTATATTTGGGAGCATGAGCCTTAGTTTTTCCGCAGCCCGATTCGCGCCGACCTGCTTTTATGCCGAGGGCGAGGGAGCTACGGCAATGGGCACCGGCCGCACCGCCAGCACGGGGCGCACCAGCTCAGCCGGCCAGATGTAAACCGCCAGGCGGCGCAGATAGTGGAGCACCGGCGCTTCGTTCGGCAAGCTGATCCCGATGGCCGCGGACAGGTTGTTCTGCTCGATGTCCGCCTCCGCCTCTTCCAGCGGCCAGGGAACATAGTGAATGTCTGCCCGGAAGGTTTGGCCCGCGCGGTTGCGGGCAAACAGGCAATTGCGCTCCATCAGGAAGTACTCGAGCGTCCCGCTGCGGCTTTCCGCCAATTTACTGGATGGCCCCAGTCCCCGGTAGCGCGCATTGAAAACAGCCGGCTTTCGGCTCAGCAGGCGGCGGCTATAGAACGAGAACTCGCGCTCCGACCGCTGCTCAAGCCGCATCTCTGCCCAGTGGATGGGAAGGTGGTACAACATGCGCCCCGCCGCGACAGCCAGCGGGTTGCTGGCATCCATTGAGAAAAAGTACACGCCCGGCACGCCGGTGCTCTGATCGCGAACGTAGGTGCGCAGGCTCAGCTCGGGAAAGCTGCGTGCGCCAAAAATGGGCGGCATGCCGCGAACTTTGATGCGGTCTATCCAGAAAGGCACGACCCCCAGCCACGCCGACCCCTGAAAGGTATCCACCTGCAGCCCCTCGGGCAGCAGCGGCGCCACAGAGGAGACCGGAACCGGCCAGTGCGCAAACAGCAGATCGTTCCATCGCTGGGTCATCGCCCAGCGGCCGGAAGGCAAAGGCCTCGGCTTGTGCGACGTGCGTATCAGATACTCCAGCATTTCCTGCTCCTGTGTACTCCGCCGCTTCCGCGTGTGCCCGTTTTGCGGCACACTAAAGACTGCGGTTGCCGATGGAGAAACCCCGCACCCGCCCCTTGTGCAGTATTCTGTTCGCGAGCCCTTACCTATGTCCAGAGAAACTTTTTTGCCACCCGGCGCCCGCAATCAAACCGAAGTCTTCGCCGTGCATGGCGCCGACCCTGAGGTCCTGGCCTATGCCATGGCCAAGTACTCGCGCTCGGCACTTTCCATGCGCGAGTCTCTTACCGAGATCAACGCCCAGCGCGCTGAACAGTTCCTGAACACATTTTATTTCCAATATGGTCATCATTCCATAGCCGACTTGGCGCACAGCGCTTTTGCTGTGGAGCGGCTCAGCCTGCTGGCTGCTTTGGTGCTGGAAGACGAGCAGCGCTGGGATGGGCAGGAGCGCTCCACGCGCTACCAGAACTTTCTCAAGTCCGGCTGGTACCTGCCTGATTTTGGAGAAGATGCCGCCTCGGCGCAGCTTTATACGCAGACCGCGGAAAACCTGTTTGCCGCCTACCAGCGCACCACCGCGGCGGTGCTTGAAGCCCTGCGCCAGCGCGTGGCACGCCCCGAGTCCATGAAGCCCGAGGCCTACGAGCGCACCCTGAAGGCCCGTGCGTTTGACGTGGCCCGCTACCTGCTGCCCCTGGCCACCAATACCTCGCTGGGCCAGATTGTGAGCGCCCGGACACTGGAGGGACAGGTCTCGCGCCTGCTCTCGCACCCCGCGGCCGAAATCCGCGACCTGGGGCAAAAGCTGCGCGCCGCCGCCTCCGGACCGGCCTGGAACGTGAACGGGCAGGCAGGCGCGGCGCTGGTGGAAAAGATTGCCGCCCTCAACGAAGATTCCGCGCCGCAGCTGGCCGCCGAGGCCGCCACCTTGCTGACGCGGGAGGTGCGCACCGCGCCCACGCTCATGATGCTGCCCCGAAGAAGAAGAAGAAGGGAAGGGAAGGGAAGGAGGAAGAAGAAGAAGGGGGGGGGGGGGGGCGGCGGCCATGGAGAGAGAGGAAGGCGGGGGCGGGGGGGGGGAGAGAGAGAGAGAGAGAGAGAGAGAGAGAGAGAGAGAGAGAGAGAGAGAGAGAGAGGAGGAGGGAGAGGGAGAGAGAGAGAGAGAGAGAGAGAGAGAGAGAGAGAGAGAGAGAGAGAGAGAGGGGGAGAGAGAGAGAGAGAGAGAGGGAGGGAGGGGGAGGGAGAGGGAGAGAGAGAGGGAGGGAGAGAGAGAGAGAGAGAGAGAGAGAGAGAGAGAGAGAGAGAGAGAGAGAGAGAGAGAGAGAGAGAG
>CAVZNE010000215.1:0-5799 GCA_963776445.1 Terriglobales bacterium | reverse complement strand
GCCACACGCGATACTCTTGAGGGGTGACAGCGGAGCGTGGCATGGACGCAGGTTCGCAGAAGATCGGCGGAGACAGCCCCGCCGATGTGTATTTCCACCGGTTGCAGGAACTCCAGCGGGAGCAGGCTGCGGGGCGGCGGCGCGAAAAGCTGCTCGGCTTCACCAAGCTGGCGTTTTTTGCCTGCACGCTGCTCTGTGCGCTGTGGCTGCTGCGCCACGTGAGCCAGATTGAGTATCTGCTGGCGCCGGTGGCTGTGTTTGTGCTGCTGGCGGTGCTGCACGAGAGATGGCTCCGGTCGCTGCGGCAGCGCGCGCGGTCCATCGAATTCTACGAGCGCGGACTGGCTCGTCTGGATGACCGTTGGGCAGGGACAGGCGAAACCGGCGACCGCTTCCTCGATCCGCTGCACCCCTATGCGCGCGACCTGGATTTATTCGGCAAAGCATCGCTGTTTGAACTGCTCTGCACGGCGCGCACGCGGGCCGGCGAAGAGACGCTGGCCGCATGGCTGCTGGCGGCCGCGCCGGTGGAGGAAGTGCTGCGGCGGCAGGAGGCGATCCGCGATCTGCGCGAGCGCGTGCGCTTTCGCGAGGAACTCTCCTTGCAAGGAGAGACGGTGAGCCTGGGATTGCATCCCGAGGCGCTGGCCGCGTGGGGTGAGCGCGGCCCCGTGTTCGCGGCGCGCGCAACCCGCGTCGTGACGCCGCTGTTGTCGATCCTGTGGATCGTGAGCCTGGTCTGTTGGGGCGTTTGGGGCTGGGGCACAGTGGCCGCGGCCATGACGATTCTGAACCTGGCCTGGGCGCACCGCCTGCATGCGCGTTTGGAGGCAGCATCGGACGCCGTGGAGCAGGCAACGGAAGATCTGGAGTTACTGGTTGGCATTCTCTTGTTACAGGAGAAGGGGAAATTTACTTCTCCAAAACTGGTGGAGTTACAAAATTCTCTGAAGCGCAACGGCGTCACGCCCTCCGCCGCAATCAAGCGTCTCGCGCGCCTGGCCGAATATCTCAAGCAACGGCGGAATCCGGTGGCCAAACCCCTGGATGTGGTTCTCTTTTGGAGCGCGCAAGTGGTGTTTGCCGCCGAGCGCTGGCAGCAGGAGTTCGGTCCGCAAATTCGGAATTGGCTGTCGGCCGTTGGGGAGTTGGAGGCGCTCACGGCGCTGTCTGCCTATGCCTATGAGCATCCAGCGGACGTGCTGCCGGAGTTTGTTGAAAATGCAACAATGTTCGACGCCGAAGGGCTGACGCATCCGCTTCTGCCCGCCGGCAAGGCCATCCGCAACGACGTGAAACTGGGCGACGGGCTGCAATTGATGATCTTGAGCGGCCCCAATATGGCGGGCAAAAGTACGTTCATCCGCAGCATTGGGGTGAATGCCGTTCTGGCCCAGTGCGGTGCGCCGGTGCGGGCCACGCGGCTGCGCCTGTCGCCGTTGGCGGTGGCGGCGTCCATCTGCATTCTCGATTCGCTCTCGGGAGGCATTTCGCGTTTCTATGCGGAGATCCACCGCGTCAAGCTGATTTCCGATCTGACCGAGGGGTCGGTTCCAGTGCTGTTTCTGCTGGACGAACTGCTTTCCGGCACCAACTCCCACGACCGGCTGGCGGGCACGGAGTTTGTGGTGCGCAGCCTGATGGAGCGGAATGCGATTGGCATCGTGAGCACCCACGATCTGGCGCTAGCTCGGATTCCAGAGACGATGGGCGCAAAGGCCACGAACTGCCACTTTGAAGATCGCTTCGAAGACGGAAAGCTGATCTTCGACTACAAGCTCAAGCCGGGCATTGTGCAAACCAGCAATGCGCTGGACCTGATGCGCTCAATCGGCCTGGGAGTGAGTAAGTAAACTTATAACTCCCAGTCATCGAGCAGGAGCATGCGCGGATAGTAGAGCCCGGCGCGGAGAACGGCGTCCTGGCCGTGCAGGTTGCGCAGCACCTGGGCGTAGGCCATCAGCTGCGGCGCAAAGATCTTTCGCAACTCAGGCAGCGCCGCGGCAGGATCCATGTTGTCGGCGTGGGCGGTTTTGTAGTCGACGATCCACCAGGCCTGTTCGCCTTCAGACAGCGGCGTAAGCCCGGCGCGGAAGACGCGATCCACCTGAACAGTGCGCAGGCCTCCAGCGACAACTCCGGCCCAGCGCGCTTCGCTTTGAGCCTGCGGATGCGGCGAAAGAATCCACTGCCCATTGGGGTCGCGGGAAGCGTTGAGGGCCTGGCTCATGGCTTTGGCGGCGATTGCGGCGGATTGCGCCGGGTCCACTCCGGCAGCGCGGATTTGCGCGGCGATGCGCGGTTCAAACGGCTGCAGCGCAGCGCGGGCTGCGTCCCAATCTAGATCGATACGCAGACGAGTCAGTTCTTCCAAAAGCGAGTGAACGGCGGTGCCCAAAACGCGGGAGAGCAGGCCTCCCTCGTGGCGGGTGTAGAGGCTGCTGTTTTCCCGTGTCCCGGAAGCGATCTCTGACGCGCCCAAAGTGCCGTCCCAGTTCTCAGAAACCAAACCCGAGACAGCCGCTTGGAAATCCAGCGGCAGGCGGCGAAGTATTGTAGGCTTCACGGGGGCGGGCATGACCAGCAGATTGCTCTGGCCTGAGGCGGCGATCGATTCAACTACGTCCTCTCCGTCCTGCGCGGCAGTGCGGTCTGCCTTCCACTGCTCAAACCGCGCACGCACTTCCTCTTCCAGCGCAGGCCACGCGGTAGCCAGCAGGCTGCCAGCAGGCTCGGCCAGGACGAGTTCCCCCTTGCTGTCTGCCTTGCAGGCGGGTCGGGCGAAGAAGTGCAGCTCCTCGCGGGCGCGCGTGGCGGCCACGTAGAGAATGCGGCGGTCCTCCTGCGACTCACGCTGGCGATAGATGCCGTCGACCCACTCCTTGGCCTTGCCGCGGTCCGCGCCCTTGGATTGCAGCGGAGCGATGAGGAACTCGGTGATCTCGCCGGATTCATCTGGATGGGCCAGGCCGCGCTCCAGCCAGGAAAGCATCTTGCGCCCGCCGTTGCCGCCGCGGGCCTGCAACTCGGGCACAATCACGACTTCAAACTCCAGCCCTTTGGACTTGTGGATGGTCATCAACTGCACGCCGCACTCAGCGGAGGCGGCAGGATCGGGCTGCGCGGTCAGCTTGTCGAGCGCGGCAGTCAGGCCGGGGCCCAGCAGGTCTTGCTCGCCGGCGGGCAGATGGTCGAGGCAGCTCCACAGCAGGTCGAGATTGGCGCGGGCCGCAGCATCCACGCAGGCCGCGCCGCCCAGGCGAAGCCAGACCTGCTGGAGCCACGTTCCAACCGACGCGGTAGGCTGGGAGGCGCGCAGGCCCGGCACAGAGGCCAATGCGTCGAGAACGCGCGTGGCGGCCGATGCGCCTTCGGTGCTGAGTTGCGGCAGTCGCTCGGCCAGCAGATCGGGCACCGGGCGGTCGCGCAAAGCCGGGTCGTCGGCAGAGGCCAGCAGATGCAGGTCACTGAGCGCCAAGCCGCACCAGGGAGCGCGCAGAACGCCGAGCCAAGCTACGCGGTCCTGCGGGTTGAGCAAGGCGCGTGCCAACGCGAGGGCGTCGAGCACTTCGGGCCGGTCTTGCAGCTTTTCAAGATCCAGCGCGCGGAAGGGAATTCCAGCTTCGCGCAGGGCCAGTGCGATGGGCGCGAGAGCCGAGCGGGCGCGGCCCAACACGGCGACGCGGTACTTGGCGTCCTCTCCGTTGGCGCGGGCCAGCCGGGTTGCTTCCATGCTGTCCAGATGGCTGCGGATCAGGGCCACAATTTCTTCCACCTGCGCGGTGCGAGTCTTCTCTTTCTCGTGGACCGCTTCAGGGTCGGCGGCTTGTCCGCGCGCGATCTGCGGCACAAAATCCAGATGGAGCGCGAAGGCCGGCTGCGGCGCGAAAGTCTCTTCGCGCATGGGCTCGGCCGCGGAAAAGCTGACCCCGCTGCCGTCGTCTGCCGCGAAGACCTGCGTGAAGACAGTGTTGAGCCGCTCGACGGCGGGGTCGCTTTTCCGCGGCCCGAGCCCAGTGCGCGAAGAGACTTTCGCGCCGCAGCCGGCCTTCCGCGCGCTCCCCATCTGGATTTTGTGCCGCAGATCAGGCGCACGGACGAGCCGCCGACACTTAAACGGGCTCACGAGAAAGAGAAGACTCGCGCCGCGCAGGTGGAAAAGTGTGGCCTGATCGTGGACGGCGTGGACGAACCCGGCTGGCCCCAACGGAGGACGCCAAGTACGCGTCGCCGTGCGGCCGCACCGCTCGCTCTCGCACCGTGAGCTGGGCCTGCGCGAAGCTGAATTCCCTTCCGCGCGCTGGATCTAGAAAAGCTGCAAGACCGGCCCGAAGTGCTAGACGCCCCTGGCCCTGGCCCGCGCCCTGCTCAACCCGCAGGACCGCGTGGCCTGGCTGGGGTTTGCGCGCTCCCTGGTGCGGCCTGGCGCTCAGCGACCTGCATCTGCTGGCCTCTGCCGACGACCCGGCTTTGCGCGACCGCCCGGTGCCCGATCTGCTGGCCGAGCGGCTGCCGCTGCTGGCACCGAAGGCGCACATGCCGCCGCGCATGTTCTCGACGCACTGGCCTCCGTGCCTGGGCTGCGCGCCTCCCAGCCTACCGCGTCAGTTGGGACCTGGCTCGAGCAGGTCTGGCTTCGCCTGGGCGGCGCGGCCTGCGTGGATGCCGCGGCCCGCGCCAATCTCAACCTGCTGTGGAGCTGCCTCGACCATCTGCCCGACGGCGAAGAAGACCTGCTGGGCCCCGCCCTGACTGCGGCGCTCGACAAGCTGACCGCCCTGCCCGATCCGCGGCCTCCGCGAGTGCGGCGTGCAGTTGATGACCATCCACAAGTCCAAAGGGCTGGAGTTCGAGGTCGTGATCGTTCCCGACTTGCATGCCCGCGGCGGCACCGGCGGGCGCAAGATGCTTTCCTGGCTGGAGCGCGGACTGGCCATCCGAGGAATCCGGCGAGATCACCGAGTTCCTCATCGCCCCCTTCAGTCCAAGGCGCGGACCGCGGCAAGGCCAAGCAGTGGGTCGACGGCGTCTATCGCGAGCGCGAATCACAGGAGACCGCCGTCTTCTCTACGTCGCCGCGACGCGCGCGCGCGAGGAGCTGGATCTCTTCGCCCGCCCCGCCTGCAAGACAGACAAAGGGGGTCTGGTCCTGGCCGAGCCTGCTGGCAGCCTGCTGGCTACCGCGTGGCCTGCGCTGGAAGGGGAAGTGCGTGCGCGGTTTGAGCAGTGGAAGGCAGAACGCGCTACCGCCCAGGACGGAGAGGACGTAGTTGAATCGATCGCCGCCTCAGGCCAGAGCAATCTTGCTGGTCATGCCCGCCCCCGTGAAGCCTGCGATTCCACGCCGCCCGCTCGCTGGATTTCCAAACGGCTGTCTCTGGATTTAGGTTTCTGAGAACTGGGACCTAACTTAAACGAATAGGAGCAAAAGACGAATAAACAGGCAGCCTCCACACCCGCCACGAGGGAGGCCTGGTGTCCCGCCTTTTGGGCACCGCCGTTTAGTTCGCTTTTGGAGAACTGACTCGTCTTCGGGTGGATGGAGTCCGGACGCAGCCCGCGCTGCGCTGCAGCGGTTTGAACCGCGCGAAGTCCGCGCTAGGATGAACCGGCGCGATCCGCCGCGATCCGCCACCACCAGGCGCTCGAACACTTCCGCGACCCCAATGGGCAGTGGAACCCGCCGCATCCGCAGGCTCGAGCGAAGCGCGCTGGCGGATTCACTGGAGGCCTGCGCACTGTTCAGGTGGATCGCGTCTTCCGCGCCGGCTGCGCCGCTGTCTGAAGGCGAACGAGCCT
>CAVZNE010000214.1:0-5229 GCA_963776445.1 Terriglobales bacterium | reverse complement strand
CCAGCGCATGGTCGAGAGTATGCAAATCAGCCCCCATGTCCACACCGTCTACAAGGTGGACATGACCCGCATCGTCCGCGTCCGCCAGCGCGAAAAGGTGAGGTTCGAGCAGCGCAACGGCGTCAAGTTGACCTTCATGCCCTTCATTGCCGCCGCCGTGGTCGAGGCGCTGAGCAAGTTCCCCGTCCTCAACGCTTCGCTGATCGACGGCTCCATCCACTACCACCAGAACGTCAACCTGGGCATTGCCGTGGCCCTGCCCTGGGGCTTGATTGTGCCGGTGGTCAAGCAGGCGGAGGAGCGCAGCTTCCTGGGCTTGGCCCGCGCCGTAGCCGACCTGGCCGAGCGCGCCCGCACCAAGAAACTGCTCCCCGACGAGGTGGCTGGAAACACCTTCACGCTGACCAACTCCGGCATCTTCGGCGACCTGTTCAGCACGCCGATCATCAACCAGCCGGACTCGGCCATCCTGGCCATCAGCAGCCTCAACAAGGAGGCCGTGGTGCTCACCGACGACGAGGGTAACGACACCATCGCCATCCGCAGCATGCAGCACTTCTGCCTGGGCTTCGACCATCGCACCATCGACGGCGCCGACGCCTGCAAGTTCATGGCGGAGTTCAAAAAAATCCTGGAGCACTGGGACAAGGAAATCGGCTGAGAACCTGCGGGGCTGGTAAACAGCGCGAGCCACCCATCGGGGTGGCTCGCGTTGTCTTGCAGGGCAAATCTCATTAGCCCCGCCGGACCCATCACAGGGGTTTTACCCGTTGGCCCGCTCCGCCACCAGCATGGACTGCAGAATCTGCTCCGACACGTCCTTCACCGCAGCGGGCGAGTGCGCCAGAAACAGCGTGTTGCTCTTGCCGCTTTCGCCAATCGACTTCAGCGTGTCAAAGTACTGCGTCACCAGCACTAGTTGCATCACCTCTTTGGACGAAGCTCCTTCCACGGCCTTCTGGAACTGCTCCACCGAGGTCTGCAACCCTTCGATAATGGCCTTCCTCTGGTTGGCGATGCCTTGTCCTTGCAGCGCCTTGCTTTCCGCCTCGGCCTCGGCCTTCTTCACCACCAGAATCTTTTCCGCCTCGCCCCGCGCGTTGGCGGCCACCTGCTCGCGCTGCGCGGCGTTGATGTCGTTCATGGCCGACTTCACCTTGGCGTCGGGAACAATATCGGTCACCAGCACATTCACAATCTCGTAGCCAAAGGTGGCCATGTCCGCATCCAGTTCCTTCTTCACTGTCGCGGCAATCGAAGACTGCGAGGCGAACACCTCGTCCAGCGTCATGCCCGGCACGTGGCCCAGAATCACCTGCTCCACATAACTCTTGATCTGCGCCACCGGGTCCGACAGTTTGTAGTAGGCGTCGAACACCTTCTCCGGCCGCACCCGGTTCTGCACAGAAATCGGAATGGTCACAAACACGTTGTCCTTGGTCTTGGTCTCCATGGTCAGCGTGATCTGGTTGACGCGCAGACTCACCGTGCCGGCTACCGAATCGAAGTAAGGAACCTTCCAGTTCAATCCCGGCTCCGCCACCCGCAGAAACTTGCCGAAGCGCGTGATAATGGCCACCTGCGCCGTATTGACAGTAAAGAAACTGCCCAGCACCAGGGACAGAACGATGACAGCGATGATTCCCAGGAAAACCAGGAATAGTACGTCCATTGGTATCCTCCGCAGCTTCTAACTTGAAGCTGCGCCGAATTATACAGGGGCGGCAATTCAGGCAGGTTGCCCGCCCTGCCGAGTTGCAGCAGAATTCGCCTCTCGCTTGCCGTTCACAAATCTCTACAATATCTGCGGTCCGCATTCGTCTTGGAGAGTAGAGGGATGAGACCTCCAACAGGCCCGCGATGCTCGAACAAGACATTCAAATCTCGGAAATCTTCGCGAAAGAGCGCTCGCGGCTGCGCAATTACATCCGCAAACGGGTTCCTGTCGAAGCCGACGTAGAAGATCTGCTGCAAGAGGTCTTTTACGAACTGGTGCGAGCCAATCGCCTGCTGATGCCGATTGACTATGTAACCGGCTGGCTGTTTCGCGTGGCGCGCAATCGCATCACGGACTTGTTCCGCGCCCGCAAGCCCGAGAGCTCGATCAGCGCGGCGGCAGAGGACGAAGACGGCGATCCGTTGCGGATCGAAGATATGCTGCCCTCTCCGGATGCGGGGCCGGAAGCGATCTATCTTCGCAAGTCGCTGTTGAATGAATTGCAATCCGCGCTCAACGAACTGCCCGCCGAGCAGCGCGAAGTTTTTGTGGAACACGAGCTGGAGGGGCGCAGCTTCAAAGATCTGTCGCTGCAAAACGGCGTAAACATCAACACGCTTTTATCGCGCAAGCACTACGCGGTGCTTTACCTTCGCCGGCGCTTGCTGAGCATTCGCAATGAGTTTTTGAAGAAATGAGGAATGACATGGAAAACGGTTGGGTCAAGAGAAACAAATGGATTTTTGTTGCGGGTCCGCTGGCGGGGGTGCTCTTCGTTTGGATTGGCGGCGAAGTGGTGATGCATCTGTGGAATTGGCTATTACCATCCCTGTTTGGCTGGCGTCCGGTTACCTTCTGGCAGGCTCTCGGACTGCTGGTCCTCTGCCGGATTCTGTTCGGAGGCTTCGGCGGCCATGGTCCCGATCGCTCCCCTTCACGGCGGAATTCCAACAAATGCTGGGAACGGATGACGCCCGAAGAGCGTGAGAAACTCAGCCAGGATGTGCGCGCAGGAGCAGGCAGCACGAGTGGGTCCGCCGCCGAATCCGGCGAGCCGGCCTGATTGGAAGGGATCTGCCCAAACACGAAAACGCCAGGGACCGAGGTCCCTGGCGTCCTCTTATAGCAAACTCGCAGGTTACTTGAACCATGCATCGCCCGTTCAGCCCTGGCAATGAGGCTCCGAGTTTCCCCGATTCCTCGCTCTTCAGGCTGGGCCGGCTGATGGATCATCGAGTTTCCTCGAATCGCGCATCTTCAGGCTGCGCTCGAAGATGAATCCGCGGGTCGCCCCGCCTTTTCGCTCCTCTGCGCGCCTACGATGAGTCTTCGGGTTTCCCCGAATTCTGCATCTTCCGGCTGTGCCGACGGTAAGTTCCCGGCTTCGCTCGAATCCTCGCTCCTTCGGTTCAGTCGGCTAATGGGTCATCGAGTTTCCTCGAATCGCGCATCCTTCAGGCTGCGCCAGCGGTGAATCAGCAGGTTGCCCCACCTCTTCGCTCCTCCAGCAGTGCCCTGCGATGAGTCTCCGGGTCGCCCCGAATTCTGCATCTTCCGGCTGCTCCGACGGTAAGTTTTCGAGTTACCCCCGAATCCTTGCTCCCTCGGCTGCGCCAGCGGTCGGATCGTCGAGTTGCCCCGGCTTTCACGCCCTCCGGCTGCTCCGCTTCCGCGTCTCCGGGTTGCCCCGGTTCCTGCCTCTACGGCTGGGTCGATGATGACTCCCCGGTAGGATTCGAACTTTGCATCCTCGGCCTAAACCGCGGATGAATCTTCGTCTCCAATCGGGTCTTGCACTTTCCTTCCAGGCTCTGGATGCATTCTCAATTTCAATCCGACTTTCCACTCCCGGACGAGCCGGTCCTGTCCAGTCGCCTTCAACCAATTCCTGCATCGTCCTGCCTGGTCGGAACTGCGTTTCCAATTCCCTGCAAGATCACCAACTGGGAAGGAGCTTAGGACGGTTCAATCTGTGGAAGCAAGTGCAAAAAGTCGATTTATCTGTGGATTTCACCAATCCTGGTGCAGAAATCAATGCAACTTGGTCCAAAGGGATCAGCTTTTGTGTAAGTCGGTTGATTCGTCGATTCTGAGAGCGAAGAAAGTACCCCAAAAAAACATCCGGCGGTTCCCGTTGAATGGGAACCGCCGGATCTGTGTAACTCGACTCGTCTAACTTCCCGTTACTGCACTTCCCCGACAAACACCCCGAACGGGCCCAGTTCGAACTGGCCCAGCCAGACCGGATCAACCGCGCCCGGAGTTTTGAGCAGCGTCTTCACCTTGCCGCCCGAGCCCATTACGCTCAGGCTCACCTTCTGCGGCTCGGCCGTAAAGTTGACCGAGACCACCACCGCCGGCGCGCCTGCCGTTTGCCGCACCCAGCTCAGCACCTTGGTGTTGGCCGTGTCCAGCATCATTTCTTCGCCCTGTGCCAGAGCCGGGTTGGATTTCTTGAGTTGGATCAGCTTCTGATACCACGCAAACAACGAAGCCGGATCGCCCTGTTCCGCCTTCACGTTGATCGTGGCGGCGCTGGACGGCACTGGCAGCCAGGGTGTCGCCGTGGGCGTCGTAAAGCCCGCGTTGATGCTCGCATCCCACTGCATCGGGGTGCGCTCGCCGTCGCGGCCCTTGTACATGGGCCAGAACAGTTGGCCCACCGGGTCTTTCACGTCTTCCTTGCGGGTGGGCGGCGTAGTCTTCATGCCGATCTCGTCGCCGTAGTACATCTGCACGGCGCCGCGGCTGGTGAACAGCACCGTCGACAGCACGCGCTGGATGTCCGTGTCGTGCACGCCGTCGCCATAGCGCACGTCGTAGCGCGGGTTGTCGTGGTTGTCGAACAGCAGCAGCGGCGTGTTGCCGTTCAACCCGGTCTCGGCCTCGGTCAGCTTGGTGCGGAACGTGGCCACGTCCATCTTGTTGATGGTGGTCACCTGCGTGTCCATCGGCAGGTGGAACTCCGGCTTGTCCGCCGGCCCGTACTGCTTCAGCAGCTCGGCAATATTCGGCAGATAGGTTTCGCCGATCATCACCCGCGTGCCGGGGAACGTCGTCGAATTGAACTTGTCCACCCAGGCGCGCATCTCCTGCATCACCGGATGAACGCCGGGCAGGTTGTTGGTCATTGCGTCGCCCAGTTGCGGCTTGCCGTCGGGACCGATGACGGGTTTGCCGTCCTTGTCCTTCAGCACTTCTTCGTCCCGCAGTTGCGGGTCTTCATACAGCGTCGTAATCGCGTCAAAGCGGAAGCCGGCCACGCCGCGCTTCAGCCAGAAGGCCATCACGTCCTTGAAGGCCTCGTGGATCTTCGGATTGTCCCAATTCACGTCCGGCTGCTTGGTATAGAACTTGTGGTAGTAGTACTGCCGCGTCTTTGCGTCCCACTCCCACGCCGAGCCGCCAAAGGCCGACACCCAGTTGTTGGGCGGCGCGCCCTTGTCGGTCGCTGTCTCTCCCTTACCATCCCGCCACACATACCAGTCGCGGTACGGATTGGTGCGCGACGA